>NZ_JBMQUD010000153.1:0-58950 GCF_057359045.1 Adhaeribacter sp. | reverse complement strand
GTTTTAAGCCTTCCAAAGGGAGACTTAAAACTTTTGATGAAACTGGAGGAACTCTGTTCTGGTACATACCAGCAAAGGCTACTACAGGCAAGGAACCTTAGTGTAGCCTCTTAAAAATTCAATTCCGCTTTTAATCAAACTTAATCGTTACACTCTTACCGGCAAAATCACCATCCGGTAAATTCACCAAAAGGGTGGTGCTGCCTTGTTCAGTATTTGGGAGAATGGTAAAAGAATCGCCTTTGGCTTTATGCGTGCCAGACAAGGTTACCGAAACGCTTTTTAGTTTTCGGGAAGGATCAGAAACGGTTAATTCCTGTACTTTGCCGTTTTGCATTTTAACCATAACCATTCCCTGGCTCTTCAGGCTTATTTTTAAAGCATCCGAAACTTTAGCTTCTCCGGCCTGGTAAAAGGCCATTTGCGTAATACCCAATTGGTTATTTTTGACGGCCTGTAGAGCTGCCGTGTTGGAAATAATCTCAATTTGGCGGTTATTCCGGCTGGTTTCTATAAAGGCTTGTTCTGTTATGGCAGGCACTACAATATAGGAATAAGAAGCATTACGGGGGCTTTTACCGTGGTCGACCCAAAGCTTAAACACCTCTTTGCTAACCACTTCTTTTGAAATATTCTTTTGGTCGGTAATATCCGACCAACGGCCTTGCTCCGCCTGGTTAGAAAGGTGCACCGTGGTGGGGGCGGGTAAAATATAGCCAACCTTATCGTGGTAAACCAGCTTTAAATCTTTTAGTTCGTGGTTACCCCGCGGCAGCTTTTTTACCTGGTTATTCTGCATAATGGTTACGTCGCTGCGCATGAGGGCCTGATTAATGGTAGTGGCTACCGGCAGATTTGGTTCTGATTGGATGTTGGTGCCCAAACAAACGTACTCCTCATCAAAAAAGAAATAAGCTTTTTTAGCTTTTACCTGGTCGTGGGGGCTAATAAAATCAAAGGCTACCGCACCATACCTGCCATCGGTTACCGCTCCCACAAAATCGGTCAGCCCGTCCATTTGAATTTTTTCCGGACCGTGCAACTTGGGTTTTTGCATAATGGTGGTACCGGATATTTTCTGCCAATCGTAAACGGGCCAGATGTTAAAATACTCATCGCCTTTTAGCATTAAATAATTGGTGCCATCGGCGCGGTGGTGGGTGGTTTTGCCGGGGCCATTATAAGGTTCTTCCATATTCCGGTTGCGGGTAGAAAACATGCGTACCGTGGTATAAAAATTTGGCCGTTGAAATACAAAATGCTCGGTTTGCCAGAAGAACTTTGCAAAAGACTGCGAGGGCTGGGCTTCGCCTTTCCGGAGTTTCATAATTTCTTCCAGTTCTTGGCGGCGGTAGTCGGTGCTGATTAATAACCTTTCGATTTCGGTTACGCTATGCGGCTTAAAGCTGGCCTCCTGTTGCGTAATACTCCGGTTTTTTACACTCACATCGGTGTAAATGCCGTAAACCATTTGCTTGTAAATACCATCCAGGTAATAATCTACGAGCTGGTTAATTTTTTCTTTAGAGAAAGCATATTGGGTGTTGGCCACGTAATAAGACCAGTCGCCGAATTCATTCGCGTATTTGCCGTAACCGTACGAGGTGGTGTTATTTACCCGGTCTTCGCGGTGATGAAAACTGTAGTCGCTTTGCATGCCCCGCTTACCGGTATTAAATTTTATTTCGCCTTCAATTATTTTAATTACTTCGTCGAACCCGGCTTTATCGCCCACAAAAAGCATGTTTTTCGCTAGTATGCCGGCAATCACAATGCGGTCGCCGCTGGGGCGGGCGCCCGAGGCATTCATGTTGGCCCGGCGAATAATGGGATGGGCTTTAGCCACTAAATCTTTGGGTAACTCATCTCCGATAACCAGCATCAAATCACCCAGGTGGGTAGGTGTTGTAATCTGGCTATCGTGCCAGTTGTCGCCCACAAAATCATTAGCTACCCAATATTTTAGAGAAGTGGTAATTCGTTCTTTTAAGCTGTTGCTTTTATAATATTCCGATGTTTTGTTTTTATAAGCCTGGGCCAGGTACAGGAGGTCGGCAGTATGAAATCGATGCGGAAAACCGGCGGTTCGGCTCAGGTCGGCGTAATTGATGTTTTTAAAACTGCCATCCGGCTGCATGCGGTTTAGTATTGCGGCAACCCTACTGGCATCTATTGGGGTTTCCATGAGTTCTGCCACCACTCTTCCTTTTATAATCTCAAAATCAGTAGGGCGGGCCTGGGCCGCCAAAGTTAAAAAAGTAGTAATAAAAATGGTGATTACTAGTTTGGTGGTGGAAAACATAGGTTTGTAGATTATGGCGGAAAGAGAAAAGTAGCAGGTTTAAAAGCGAATTTTAGCCCTGAAACGTAGTAAGGTACAGAAAATATTAATTAAATATACACCAGAATTGCAGACAAATTTTCGCTTTTAGGGCGATAGATTTTTGTTTAGTTCGATGTTGGGTTAAGCCAATTCGCTTCCGGATATTTATTCCCGGAGCAGCAGAGCAACTTTACCGGAATATTAGTAATTTGCCTAAGCTGGGTAATAGTGCCTAATTTACGGTTGACCAATGCTAACTTATTCTAACATGCACATGCGCTTTAAAAAAAACCTCTTACTATTTCTGCTTTTGAGTAGCTTTTCGGTTGTAGCCCAGGACTGGAATAAAAAACAATGTGCGGTGGTTCTGACATACGACGATGCCCTGAATGTGCACCTGGACAAGGTTGTTCCGGCTTTGGACGCAGTAGGTTTAAAAGGAACCTTTTATTTAACGGCAGCTTCGGCGGCTTTTACCAAGCGCTTAAACGAATGGAAAAAAGTAGCCGCGAATAAACACGAATTAGCCAACCACACCATGTTTCATCCCTGCGATGGCACCAAGCCCGGCCGTGGTTTTGTTACCGCCGATTACAACCTGGCTACCTACTCTATGCGCCGCTTAACCGACGAAATTAAAATGACGAATACAATACTGCAGACCTTAGATGGCAAGAAAGAGCGCACTTTTGCTTACCCCTGCGGCGACACCCAAATTGGCGGTACATCTTATGTAGATGCTATCAGAAACGATTTTGTAGCGGCCCGGGGAACAAAAACCGAAATGCTGCCGAACAAAGCGACCGACGTGTTTACTATTGGCTGCTACGGCATTAATGGCCAGACCGGCGACGAATTGATTGCTCTCGTGAAAAAGGCCATGCAAACCAACAGCTTACTGGTATTTCTTTTTCATGGGGTAGGCGGCGAGCATGCTTTAAACGTATCGCTGGAGGCGCATAACCAGTTGCTGCAATATTTAAAAGATAATCAAAAGCAAATCTGGGTGCCTACTTTTATTGAAGCCGCTAATTACCTGAAAACCGCCCATCCTGCCAAAAAAGCTAATTAGCCCGGTACTTTGGCTTGGCTTTAGGCTATGATTATTTTCTAAAATATTCTTAAAGTGGAATGGTCTACGGAATTAAATATTGCTGAAAAATTAACGCCTGCTGTTCTTTACCCAGATAATTTAATGGGTAAAGAACAGCAGGCGTTTTAAATTATACCGTAAAATTATTCCGGCTGAACCAATCATTCCGATTTCTGCGCTTTTAAACGATAGGCTGCACCCATCGCTGATGTATTCCGCCCCTTCGGGGCTGGTACAATTAATCTACCCGCTGTCGTTTAATAAATTCCTGGCCGGCCGAATCTTCTTTGCGCACAAAGGCCCGGATAATCAGGCGCGTGCCCCGCTCGTAGGTAAAGAAATGGTAAACCCAGTTACTCAGGGTTACTATCTTGTTTCGGAAGCCAATTAAATAATAAATATGCACAAAGAGCCAGGCCACCCAGGCCAGAAAGCCGCTCAGTCGCATATTGCCGGGTAAATCGGCTACAGCGCGGTTGCGGCCAATAATGGCCAAAGAACCTTTATCGAAATATTTAAACGGCAAATAAGGCTCGCCTTTTAGTAAGCGGCGCAGGTTTTTGGCTAAATGCTGCCCTTGTTGTATCGCGGGTTGCGCCACGCCGGGGTGTCCGTTCGGGAATAAATCAGAAGTCATTTTGGCAATATCGCCAATGGCAAAAATATCGGTGTAGCCTTTTACCAGGTTAAACTCGTTTACTACGTATTTGCCCCGCTCTACTATTTCGGGGGGTAAACCTTCTATAATAGCGCCGGTTACACCGGCCGCCCATACTACGGTTTGCGTCTTTATTTGCTCGCCGCCTTTAAACGTTACTATTTCGCCATCGTACGATTCTACCAAGGTTTTAAGCCGGAGAATAATACCCATCTTTTCTAAATATTTCTGCGTTTTCGCGCTCGATTCCGGCGACATGGGCGGTAATACGCGGTCCAAGCCTTCTACCAGGTAAATATTCATTTTGGTAAAATCCATGCCGGGGTAATCGCCGGGCAGCACGTGCTTGCGCATTTCGGCCAGGGAGCCGGCCAACTCTACGCCGGTGGGGCCGCCCCCCACAATTACAATATTAAGCAAGCTTTGCCGAACTTCGGGGTCGCGGGTCATGTTGGCGAGCTCAAACGATTGCAGCAACTGGCTGCGCAGGTTTAAGGCATCGGGCACTTGTTTTAACGGGAAAGAGTATTTCTTAATTTGGTCGTTGCCAAAGTAGTTAGATTTGGTGCCGGTGGCAATTACCAGGTAATCGTAGTGCAAATCGCCGATAAGCGTAGAAATGGTTTTTACCTCGGGGTTGATGCGGGTAACCCGGATGGGCCGGAAATGAAAATCTTCGTAATCTTCGTCGAACATTTTACGCAGCGGCTCGGCAATAGAATCGGGCTCGAGGCCGGCGGTGGCTACTTGGTAGAGTAGCGGCCAGAAACCGTGGTAGTTTTGTTTGTTAAACATAACCACCTGGAAATCTTTGCCGGGCAGTTTGCGGGCCAGGTTAATGCCGCCAAATCCGCCGCCAATTATTACTACCCGGGGTTTTATAGTATCGGGTATATTCAGGGTAAGTTCATCCAATCTGACCATAAGTATTGCAATATGGGTTAGGAAATGTGCTTTGTTTGTATGCCGTTAAAGTTGGTTTTATTAATGCCGGTTGGTTAAAGCGGGTAATATTTTTTAGGTTACTACCAGCCGGTGTTTACCGGTAAAACCTTTATATTTTTATATATAAATGCTGGCTACCTCAGATTACCCCGGAAAAAAAATAAAGTTTCAAGAAATAACCCGCCTAAGGCTGCTTGCCCAAACTATTTTAAACCGATAAAATATTTAAGGAGCTAAATCTTTTGGTTGTACGGCCAGCTTAAATAAAACGCCCCGGTTTAAGGTTAAATATTTGATTGATTTTTGGCGGTAGCAGGCAGTACAACGAATAATTTACGGAACCAGCCGGAAACAATTAAATAGTTTGCAACTGCCACCAAATAATTACCAAAGTTTAAGCCGTGAGCGGTACTTTAAAAATATTAAACTCTAAACCTGAAATATCGCCTTCGGCTTCGTGGATGCGCGAAGTGGTAAAATAAAGATTATCCTGCTGGTCGATGGCAAAGGTATCGGGCCATTTAATTTCAGGGGCCTGCACCAAGGTATTAAGTTCGCCGTCGGGCGTATGACACATAATGGCATTTTGCTCCAGGTCGCCTAAATACAAGTTGCCAAACCGGTCGAAGATCATGCCATCGGGTGCGGTTGTTTGGCCTAAATTTTCTACCTGCTCAGCCAGATCTGTTTCATTTAAAGTTTCGTCTTCTAAGGCGGTCGTAGCAATGCGGTAAAGGGTATAGCCGGTAAGGGCGTGGTAGTACAGGTACTGATTGTCGTTGGCCAGGGCAATGCCGTCGGCGTGCATCTGGGGCTTTTTGCCGTTTTTTACCCATCTTTCGCCTTCTACGGTCAGCCACACATCTTCAGACTGGGTAGAGGGGTGCTGGTGCAGTAGCCGGCGGGGTTTACCGGTGGTTAAATCCAATACAATTAAAGCGCCCGTACCCGACTCTGTTATGTAAATTTTATTTGTGGTCTCGTTTACCCGCAGGTCGTTCAGGTAAGATTTTTCCGGCGCAATGGTTTTATCAAAAGTCCATTTCTGTTTTAATTCATCCGTATCCAGGTCAAACTCGTAAAGGGCCGCTTGGCCTACTACACCGGCCATCATAGGGCTGGCGGGGTCTAACACAAATAAAGAGTTGCCGTGTGCTACCCCCGACTACACACAGGTAAACGTGTTTTCGCGGGGCTTGCCGTGCCAGGTATTCCAATCGGGGTTGGGGTAAGGCTGGTACTTGCCGTTAAGCGAAACTTCTACCACCGAAAAAGGCAGGTTTTCGTGCCAGCGCGGAAAATTAGCAAACAAGCGGCCGCTGGCGCTAATGGTTACGCCGGTTACTTGTACGCCTTTAAAGGTAGTTACTTTGGTTATGGGGAGCTGGGGCATAGGTTTAAATAGTTGTAGTTATGCCTACTGTTTTACCATTGCTAACCAGATTAAGTTGCCGCGGTTAGGAAGGGTTAAGTTGCAGTAATGATTTTAGCTAATTGTTTATCAGTAAAATATTGATGGAGGTCTGCTTAACTGGCTTTCTTTTTTAAACCTTTCACCCAATCTTTCATTTTTTCCATCCATTGGGGTTCGTCTACGTCATTTTCGAGTAAAAAAGCAAACGGGTTCAGGGCCGGAATATGGTCGCAAATAATCCGCGCCACGGCAAATAACGGAATAAATAAGACCATGCCGGCAATGCCCCAGGTAAGCTCGCCCAGTACAATAGCAATAATGGTAAAAATGGGGCTCAGGTTAAGGGTATTGCCTTCTACCAGTGGCTCTATAATATTATTGTCGATTATCTGGGCCAGTACAATTATAATAACAACCGGTATAAATACGCCGGTAGAGCCGGTAATTAAAGCCATTATCAACGGAAAGAAAGCTCCCACAAACGACCCGATGTAGGGCACAATGGTAGGAATAACCGCTACCAGCGCAATCAGAATACCATTTTTAAGCCCAATTATTGAAAACCCGATGCCGTAAAAAACCGCTAAAAATACCATCGATAATAACCGGGCAATTAAATACTGCGAGGCAACATTGGTTATTTGGTGCAGTTCCTTTTTTACTTCGGTTTCGTTTTCGGGTGCCGTGAGTTGCAGAAAAAAATCTTTGTACTTTTCGCGTTTCCACATCAGGAAAAAGAAGTACAACAGGGTAAGCGCAAACCCGCTGAGCAAACCCAAACCGCCCGAAACTATACCGGTGGCAAACTTATTAAACGATTGCGACACCTTGGAAATCTGTGATTTCAAAAACTGAATTTGCTCTTGCGGCGCTACGCCAAACTGCTGCTGCACCCATTGCTGCCCCATATCTATAAATTGTTGTAGCTTTTTCTGGATTTGGGGTAAATCGTTCGACATGCTGGCCGCCTGTGCCCCCACTATAAACAGTAAACCGGCAATAAAGAGCAAAATTAAAAGTATGCTTACGAGTATAGCGGGTATGCGGCCCAGGCCCCAGCTTTCCAGTTTGCGGCATACCGGCAGCATGAGCATGGCAAATAATACGGCAAATAAAAATGGAATCAGGAAAGTGCGGCCATAGTACAAAATAACAAAGGTTAGTATGCCAAATAATTGCACGGCCACCAGCCGGTAAATAGATATACTTTTCATAAGTTGTTTCTCGGCATTATTACTAAAGCTATATATAGAACCTTTTTATATTAATTAAAGGTTATACTCTAATTTTAAAGAATGGTGCTGGTTATTGGCGTACTATTTTTATGAAGCCATACCGGCAGATTAAGTCTTACCAGATAAACTAAGCTGGACCTGTATTTTACTGCAACTACGCCCGCCAGGTAATATAATGATATTTAAGGCTTTCGTGAAAGCCGCCCTGGCTATGGTGTTTTCACCAGTCGGTTTTCTGCGTAATTCCGGCAAAGGCCAAAATGAAATAAGTAGTAATCCGTTGTGCGCAAGGGCTGGGATAGATAATTACTACATAAATTTATAGGCCTGCGGTTTAATATTTACTCTAATTATATGGCTTAAATATTTAGGGTGTTTCGGCTTAATTATAACTGAATTTGAAATTAATACCTTATGGTTGCAGGTGAAATAAATTAAAAGGTATAATAATCTACGTTAATAACTTAAATTTACGAGCGGGTATTCTATTTTCTTCAGTGAATGTTTTAGGAAAGAGAATATTTAGGTTTGGTATCGGGTTTTATTCCAGTTATGTTTTAGAATAAAGAATGCGGCATTTTATTACCATATCAATCCTGGGTAAGTTATTTTATTTTTATGCGTAATCTGCCTGATTCTCATATTAGCCAAAAAATTACCCGTCTGTATTTGCTAGCCCTTACTGCCGTGGCTTTGCTCTTGTTAGCGGGGCAATGGTTGGTGCAACAATCCTTGGCTCGCCAGGCCAACGATTCCCGGGTGGTAAATATTGCGGGCCGGCAGCGCATGCTGAGCCAGAAAATCTCTAAAACGGTGTTGTTACTTTGTCATCCGGCGCTACCGGTAAATACGCAAGTGTACCTATCCGATTTAAAAGACGCTTTGGCGATATGGCAAAAATCGCATAATAACTTAAAAAATGGGTACCGCGCGAATAACCAAACACCGGTAAAGAACAGCCAGGCGGTGCAGGCCATGTTTATTCAAATTGAACCTGTTTTCCGGGCCATTTACCAGAATGCAGCGGCTATTCAACGTAATTATTCAGTCGGGATAGCGGCGCTGCAACCAAACGTAAAAATCATTCTGGAAAACGAACGCGCTTTTCTGCAGGGCATGGATAAGATTGTATTTCAGTACGATGTCGAAGCTGCCCAACGGGTAAATGCATCCCGGCGCACCGAGCGAATATTGCTGGGTTGTGCGTTGCTGGTATTGCTGCTGGAAGGTTTGTTTATTTTCCGGCCGGCAGTAAAGCAAATTAAGCACACCATTGGCTTACTGGTAAACTCCGAAAAACAAACCCAGCGCATTAATGCCGATTTGTTGCAGGCCAACAAATCTTTAGCAGAAACCCGCGAGGCCTTGCTGCTGGCCACAAAGCAAAAACATCGGCAGGAACTGAATGAGCAAAAACTCCGGGCAACCTATGTAATAGAAGGACAGGAAGAAGAACGCAAACGCGTGGCCCGTGAGCTGCATGATGGGCTAGGCCAGATGCTTACAGCGCTAAAATTTGGCCTCGAAAAATGCAACGATGTGGTAACCGGCAACGAACCGGCGCAACACCATTTAACCCAGCTCCGCGAGCTGGTTAGCCAAACCATTACCGAAACCCGCACCATTTCTTACAATTTAATGCCGGCCGTACTGCACGATTTTGGTATTTCTTCGGCCCTGAAACTCCTGGTAAGCCAGGTAACTACCAGTGCCGGTATACAGATTAGTTATACCAGCAATTACAACGGCAATCGTTTGCCCCAAAATCTGGAAATTGGTTTGTACCGCGTAGCGCAGGAGGGTTTGCACAATGCCGTAAAATACGCCCGTGCCCAGGAAATAAAGATTGAACTTACCCAAAAAAAGAAATATATTCACCTCATTATTGCCGATAATGGCCGCGGTTTTACTTATACGCCGGCCGGTGAGCCTGGTTTGGCGCAAGGCCTGAGTAACATGCAAGCCCGGGTGTTTATGTTAGATGGTAATATAAATATTATTTCGAGCCCCGGACAAGGTACCCGGATTAGTGTAAAAATACCCCTGGGCACCACAAAAGCAGAATATGCAAAAAATTAGAGTATTATTAGCCGACGACCACACCTTGGTCCGCAATGGTATCCGGTCATTGCTGGAAGGTTTACCCGATTTAGAAATAGTGGGAGAGGCCCGAGATGGCGCTGACGCCCTGAACCAGGTAAAAGAATTAGCGCCCGAAGTAGTAATGATTGATATTGCCATGCCCATTATGAATGGCATAGAGGCCACCGCTCAGATTACCAGGCTAACCAAAAATACCAAATGCCTCATGCTCTCGATGCACCACAACGAAGATTATATTCTGAAGGCAGTTGAAGCGGGCGCTTACGGCTATTTATTAAAAGATACCACCCGCGACGAAATGCTCCGGGCCTTACGTACGGTAGCTTCCGGCGAGAAATATTTTAGTCCGCCGGTAGCTAATATTATTGTAAACTCATACCTGCAAAAAGTAAAAGAAACTCCTGCCGAAGTTGTTCCCAAGCCCAAACTATCAAAACAGGAAAAGGTAATTCTGAAATTTATTGTAGAAGGCTCTAACAGCCGCGAAATTGCCGAAATCATGAATTTGAGTGTGCGCACCATCGATAACCACCGGGCCAGCATGATGAAGCGTTTAGGCGTAAAGAATGCCGTAGAACTGGTAAGAAAAGCCCTCGACGAAAACTTGTTGTAATTATCGGGCAATTGGCAACCCAAGCCGCCTTAGATTATAGGTAAAAGAATATTTTAGCTATTCTTAACCAAAAGTATTTTAAATATAAGAAGCTTTCTCCCAAAATTGCCTTAGCTGTTTAGGGTATTAATAACGAAAGATCCCGGTTGCAACCAATATTATTTTAAATTAACTGAATTTTAATATTTCTAAACAAATGCATTTTTTTTGATATTTAAAGATGTATTTTAACGATTTTAAGAATTAATTTTTAAGATATGTAAATATTGATTATAATATTTGCAATGTTAATTTTATGTTATTATTTTAAAGCATGGAATTAACAGACAACATAGCTCTAACCGATTACAAGTATTTTATTGTACAGGATAATTGCCCTACAGCGGTAGGTATTCTTTCGGACAACGACGACCAGGTTTATTTCTGTAACCTTACTTTACAACCTACCACGAATAACTTAGGGCAAACCGAACTTCGCTTAAAAGTTAAGCCCGAAACCACTGTACGGGCTTGTGCCAACCCAGCGTATAAAGATAACGTGCAGCAAGGTTTGTTCCGGTCAATGATTGATTTGATCAAAGATCCGCAGGAAGTAGAGCGTCATCTATTGGCTTTTCAATATCGGAATTTAACTATGGCCCAGTAAAGAGGGTTGTACCGTTTTAAAAATAGGCCAAGCGCGGAACGATAAAATTCAACGGCAGTACAGCCTGCTTCAGGAGTTCGCATTGAAATCTATTTATTAGTAGCTATCGGTGTATGCTTAAAGCAGTTCTAAAGGCTTGCGGTACTTTGTTTGGTAAAACTCATATTATATGGTCGGGTATAATTTTGCCGGATAGTTTAAGTAATGCTTCGGCTATTAGGAGCGCAAGTAAGAATTTAGGTAGATATTTTTTAAAATTACTGCAGCAAAATTTGATTTTAAGTTATAATAGTTTAAATTTATCACAAATAATAACCAAGCGTTGTTATTGAATCTCCCCCCGGATTACCTGAGATAATCATTCAGATATAGATTTTAAGAATAAGCGTACCCAAAAAAATATTTTTTTACTCAATTTCGGGCACGTGCCCGTTAATTAGGTTAAAAATTTAAATTACCTGCCTGCATTTTGTAGGAAGTAATTATTGCTTTAAAATTTATTCAAGATCAAAACTAAATATTCAGTATTGTTTTAAGCTTATTATAAGATATAGTTTTTATCTGTATTAACGGGTACGTGCCCGTTAAATATTATTCTAAATTAGATTTTACTTTATAGTACCAGTAAGGCAAAGCAATATTTTTATAAGTCTGCAAAAACAGGCTTAGCCATTTAAGTTTTTTACTTAACCACCTGAATACTGATGAAAAAAAACTACCACAATTGGGCCAATTTGTTGCCTTTAGGGTGGGTAATAAACCTTCCTGTAATGCGGCATAAGCTATTCGTCGGGCAAATGGTTTGCCTAAGTATCTTGTCTTTAAGTTTATTCCTACCCATCAGAGCCGGAGCGCAACAGGCGGGCTTAGCAGTGAGCGGCAAAGTAACCGATGCGGGTACCGGCGAAGCTTTGCCGGGGGTAAGTATTGTGGTACGGGGTACTACCACCGGTACTACTACAGATGCTACTGGTAATTATCAGCTAGACGTAAGCTCTGCGGACGCCGTATTGGTGTTTACCTTTATTGGCTACACCAAAAAAGAAATACCGGTTAAAAACCAATCGGCCCTGAACGTGAGTTTAGCCCCGGATTTGGCGCAGTTAAACGAAGTAGTGGTAATTGGTTACGGTACGGTAAAGAAAAGCTCAGTAACGGCGGCCATCTCCAAAGTAGAAAACAAGAATTTAGACCAGATACCCGCTGGTAGACCGGAGACAGCATTGGTGGGCCGCATGGCGGGGGTAAATATATCAACGGCACGGAGTCGGCCGGGGGAAGCACCGGTTATTCGGATAAGAGGAGCTGGCACAATAAGCGCCAGCAACGACCCCTTGGTGGTGATAGATGGATTTCCGGGCGGGAGTTTAGATAACGTAAACATGAACGATGTCGAGTCGATAGAAGTGCTGAAAGATGCTTCTGCGGCGGCTATTTACGGTTCCCGGGGTTCGGGTGGGGTTATTATTATCACCACTAAAAAAGGAAAATCCGGTAAACCGCAATTAAATTTTAATTCTTATACCGGCGTATCTAAAGCCCGCGGGCACGACGACTGGATTAGCGGGGAAGAATATTATGATTACGTGGTTAAATACCAGAACCGTGAATTTGTTTGGGTGGGCGGCGATCCTTCTATTCCGGTATGGGGCGATGTTCGCCGGCCGGCCGCTTACCAGGTAAACCCAATTATTAAAGAAGGCAACGTAAACTGGCAAGATGCGGTACTGCAAACGGCCCCCATTCAGAACTACAACCTGTCGGTTTCGGGCGGTACCGACAATGCCAAATATTACGTGTCGGGTACTATCCGCGACGAGAAAGGCACGGTTAAAAATACCTCTTACACCAATTACGGTGTGCGGGCCAACCTCGACCTCAAAATTAACCCGGTGGTGAGTGCCGGTTTTATGCTTAACCCCAACTACACCAAGCGCCGGCATTTAGGTTTAGGCATTGAAGCCATGGCCAAATACCCGCCGTTTGTAGCCATCCAGAATCCGGATGGTACTTACCCCAAAGCCCGCGATTATTGGGGCGTAGTGGTTACGGGCGGCCTTAATCCGCTCGGTATTTTAAATGCTACCCAAAATTATTCGTACTTCATGAATAATATTGGCGAGGTTTACCTGGGGCTTAATTTGCTCAAAGGCTTAACTTTCCGGTCGTCGTTCGGGAGCAATATTACCTATACCACCAACGAAAATTACGTAGCCGCTTACGGTACTTCTAACAATGCGGCCAGTGGTTCGGCCTCCGACCTCCGGAACATTAACCTGGTAAACGAAAACGTATTTAGCTACAACAAAACTTTTAACGAAATCCATACTTTAAATGCCATTGCCGGAGCCTCTTACCAAAAAGCTACTTCGCGCCAGGCTTCTATGGGTATTGTTACCGGCAGTTTTGGCAACGAAAACATCCAAACCCTGAACAATGCCGTAATCTCGCCCACCACTACGTTTACCCGCAAATCTAAATGGGGTTTAGTTTCTTATTACAGCCGGGTTAATTATAGCTTTAAAGACAAATATTTGCTTTCGGCCTCCATCCGGACCGATGGCAGCTCGCGTTTTGGACCAGATAACAAATGGGGTTACTTTCCGTCGGCTTCGGCCGCCTGGCGCGTAACCCAGGAAAAATTTATGCCTGCTACGCCTATCCTGAGCGATTTAAAATTACGGGCCAGCTACGGGGTAACTGGTAATTTTAACCTGCCCGATTTTCCATACTTAGGAGTAATTGGCGATGCTTATTATTCACCGAACGGCACGGTTACCAAAGGTAAGGCTCAAACTTCTTTTGCTAACCCCAGCTTACAATGGGAACGCACCAAGAGCTACGATTTGGCCGTTGACCTGAGTTTGTTTAACAGCCGTTTGAACCTGACCTTAGATTATTACGATAAACGCACCACCGATTTATTGTACCAGGAAGCCATGCCGGCGCTTACCGGTTTCCCTAATTTTTATACCAATACCGGCGAAATTAGTAACCGGGGTCTGGAACTGGAAATTAACAGCCGTAACCTGACCGGCGATTTAAAATGGGAAACCTCTTTTAACGTAACCCGCAACCGCAATAAAGTAGTTAGTTTGGGCGAAGGCGCTACCGAAATAATTAATCCGGATGTGTACGGCATGAACTGGATTTTACGGAAAGGAGAGCCTATGTTCTCTTATTACGGCTACAAAGCCATTGGTGTACTGCAAAACGCCGACGAAGTAGCTGCTTCGCCGGTTCTGGCCGGCTCATTGCCCGGCAACACCAAATACCAGGATACCAACAAAGACGGCAATATTACCCCCGCCGATATGGTAGTGCTGGGTAGCTTTCAGCCTAAATTTACTTTGGGCATGATTAATAATTTTAGCTACAAAAACTTTGATTTAAGCGTGGTGATGCAAGCTTCGGTAGGAGCTAAAATGTATAACTTCGAAAACGAATATTACCAGGGTGCTCTGGCCGGTGCCATGCGGCGGTCGTTGGTAGAAACGCAGTGGTGGTCGCCGGAAGCACCCGGCGATGGCCGTATGCCCGGCGCGGCTTTAAGTAAGCTTACCTGGCAGTCTAATAGCGATATTTACCTCGAAGATGCCTCTTTCCTGTCCGTCCGGAACCTGAACCTGGGTTATACCTTGCCGGGCGCTTTTGCCCAGAAACTACGCCTGAATAATTTACGGGTGTATACCTCAATGGGCAATATGTTGGTGTTTATGAAAAAAGAGTTCCACGGCTATAACCCCGAAGGCTATACCCGCGGCGAAATTTCGGGCCTGACTAGTATGCCGGGCTACAATGCCGGCTCCGAACCCATTAACCGCACGGTAACCTTTGGTGTGAATCTAAATTTTTAATTTACAGAAAATGAAAAAGAATATTTCCTTAAAAATATACCTGTTGGTGCTGTTGCTGGGCTTGGGCGCATGTAACGACGAACTGGTAAACATGACACCTGATTCGGACCTGACCAACGCTGATTTTTTTAAAACGGCTCAGGATATGGATTTAGCCGTAATTGGGGTTTACAGTAGTTTGCAAAACCGCAAACCAAACGATTATTTACTTCTGGAACTCCCCGCCGATAACTTGTACCGGTCTACGTATACTTCGGCGGCTGGTGCCAACGAAGTAGATAATATGTCGATAACGCCCGAGAACCCGCTTTTTGCCACTTTCTGGGAAAGCACGTATTATGGCATTGTCCGGGCCAACACCGTTCTGGCCAACATAGCGGTACCCACCGATTATAAAGCCAAACAAAAAGAACAATTAACCGGCGAAGCTAAATTTATGCGGGCGCTCTTTTATTTTGATTTAGTACGCATGTTTGGCGGCGTGCCCCTGGTAACTACCCCCATGAGCGTAGCCGAAGCCAAAAACGCCGAACGCGTTTCGGAAGACGAAATATATACTTTAATTATCTCGGATTTAAAAGATGCTGTTGAAAACTTACCGCCTAAAGCCGAGATAGCCAAAGGCCGGGCTACTAAAGGAGCTGCCGTGGCTTTACTGAGCAAAGTTTACGTGTACCGTAAAGATTGGAACAACGCCAAAACTAATTTCGACCTGCTGGCTACCCTGGGGTACCAGTTATTGCCCGATTTTGCCTCGCTTTGGAAGCTGGAAAACGAAGACAACAATGAGATTGTATTTGCCATGAAATATACCGATGGCACCAACGGACACAAACTCACCAGCGATTTTCTGCCGTTTGGCGGCAAAACCGGTATTTCGTCGGCTGGTTTAGAAGGCGTTTTTCCGTCGTGGGATTTGCATAAATTATACGAGCCCGGCGATACCCGGAAAGCCGCCACCATAAACGAATATTACAAAGCGCCTACGCCGGCCAACGCGCCCACTATTTGGTTTCCGCACGTAGCTAAATATGAAGTTAAACAAACCGCCCAGGCCTCCGGCATCGATTTACCGGTAATCCGCTACGCCGATATGGTTTTACTCCGGGCCGAAACGTATTATGGCCTGAACCAACCCGACCAGGCGCTAATAGAACTAAATAAAATTCGATCCCGGGCTTTTGGCAACACTTCTAAAAATTACACCTTAGCCGATATTGCCACCCCCGAAGCTTTTACCGATAAATTATTGCTGGAGCGCCGCTTAGAATTAGCTTTTGAAAACGAGCGCTGGTTTGATTTGGTAAGAACTGGCCGGATAGTAACCGAATTGTCGCAGGAAGAAAGAGGGTATAATTATGATACCCAAACCCCGTTGCGGGTTACCTTACAACCCAAAGCGCATTACAAATATTTTCCGATCCCGCTGCGCCAGATTCAAAGAGCAACAGTAGGGGCTTTAAGCCAGAACGAGGGCTATAATTAATACCTTTATTATAATTTAAATAGTATAAAAGCGAAATAACGTATCGGAAATCAATTTAAAAACAACCACTCCTGGCCCCTCCTAAACTTAGGCGGGGAACTAAGTTGCCTTTTTCAGTAATAGTTAATTCCGATAGGTTGGGTTATCGTCTATATAGAAACCAAATAGCAGTAATAAAAACTACAGTTAAGCTTACTTTTAATCGGGTAAGCATAACTGTATAATTTAAATGCTAAACCAGCATTGTACTCTTTATTTAGAGCGGTGGAACTGCAATCGGGTAGGTTATAAAATTTTAAGATCGCCGTTTTTATAAGGTGCTAAATGGTGGCTATCGGACGGCAGTTCAGTAATTAAATAGCTAATCTGGTTAACCGGGCAAATCCGGATGCGCTGGGCGGTGTTCAGTTTTTCTGCAATGAGCAATAAAGCTACATTTTTAGCCGAACGGATAATGGCTTTCTTTACCTGCACTATTTCCCAATCCAGGTCAGTTAAGCCGTCGGCCATGGAAAAAGCGTTGGCACCTAGTAAACACAAATCTACCTGTAGGTCCGCTAGTTGGTTTATAACACTGGCGCCTACGTGTAGGTTTGCGTTTTTATTCAGCTTACCGCCAATGGTAATTACATTCAGGTTACTGTGCTCCGATAACGTAATAGCTACCTGCGGACTAATGGTGAAAAAAGTAACCCGTAAATTTTCCGGAATTATTTTGGCTAGTTCCAGAATAGTGGTGCCGCCTTCGGTCAGAATAATCATGTCGTTCCGGAAAAGCTTCAGGGTTTTTAAAGCAATTTCCCTTTTGGCCTCTACGGCATATACCTCATTCTGGGCATTAAACGGTGCTACAAAAGATTTACTAACGGCTCCGCCGTGCACTTTTAATATTTTACCTTCTTCTACCAGTTCTTTTAAATCACGCCGCACCGTATCATCCGACACATTTAACAAAGCACTCAAATCGGTCGATAGTACCTTATTATGCAGATTTACTTCCCGCATAATTAATTTAAGTCGCTCTTCCTTCTGCATAATTATTTAAATATTAAAATCCGGTATATATAGTTAGGGTTGTCAAAATTAAAAGAATAAAAATAGTTCTCAAATATTTGCATTTCGTTATTACTGCGTTTATATTTACAGAATAAACGCATTAAAAACGCAAGGTGGTTTCCGGGTGTTTTATTTGCCGAAAGGTAAATATCTGAATTTATTTCTGATTGGTTTGCCATTGTAACTCTTTATCAGCCTAAATAGCTTTCCCCATATTTTTAGGCTTGTTTTCATATACTGATTTCGCCTGGTGCCGAACTATAAAATATTGCGGTTTTCATTTGCCGGAACACGCAGTGTTTTCTGTTTCCTAAAACGCGGTTAAAGCAACCGGGTGGGTATGTAATTTAAAAAAGTAACCTTTTAAATTTAAACAAGCATTCCTATGAACCAAAAATTTACTTCTTACCGAAGGAGAGCCCGCTCGCTGTTAACCGGTTCTTCCTGTTTATTGCTCCTGTTATTATGGGTAGGGGTGGGGTGGCAAGCCAATGCTCAAAGTAAAGCTCAAATTTCCGGAAAGGTAGTTAGCGAAGAAGGGGAGGCCCTGCCGGGCGTATCGGTCGTCGTTAAAAACGAATCGACGGGCACAGTAACCGACCAGGACGGGAAATTTTCTTTGGCGGTGCCCAATAATGCCGCTACCCTAGTGTTTAGTTTTATTGGCTTCGAAACCCAGGAAGTGCCCATTGCTAACCGTACGCAGCTAAATGTAACCCTAAAAGTAAATGCCAAATCGCTGGAAGAAGTGGTGGTGGTGGGCTACGGTACCCAGAAAAAAGTTAACCTTACGGGTTCGGTGGCAGCCATTTCCAGCGAAGATTTAACGGTGGTGCCGGTGGCCAATACCACTACCGCTTTAGCCGGTAAATTACCGGGGCTGATTGCCGTACAACCCAGCGGCGAACCCGGCCGCGACGATGCCAACCTTTCTATCCGGGGGTTTGGTAATGCCTTGGTAGTGGTTGATGGCATTGTGGGCCGCGATTTTGCCCGCTTAAACCCTAACGAAATCGAGAGCATTACCATCTTAAAAGATGCTGCTTCTACCGCGGTTTACGGGGTAAGCGGCGGCAACGGGGTAATTCTGGTTACTACCAAAAAAGGTACCTTAGGCAAACCTGAACTGGGCTATTCGTTTAATTACGGGGTACAAACCGTTACCAAATATCCGCGCTTTGTCAATTCGGCCGAGTACGCCGAATTAAAAAATGAAGCTTCTACGAACCTGGGTGGTCCTTTAGTTTACACGCCCGAAGAAATCGAAAAATTCCGGCAGGGTACCGACCCCAGTTACCCGAACTTTGATTACTACGATTATTTTGTGCGGGATTACGCGCCGCAAATGCAGCAAAATTTAACTGTACGGGGCGGTACCGAAAATATTAATTATTTTTTCCTGCTGGGGCAAACCAAACAAGAATCTATGTGGAAAGGCGGCAACCAGGATTTCAATAATTATAATTTCCGCTCTAACATAGACGCCAAAATAACCAAAAACTTAGATATCTCGGTGGTATTTGGGGCCCGCAAAGAAGACCGCAATAACCTGGTGCAAGACTCTTACCTGATGGCCTCCTGGTTGCAATATTCCTGGCCCATTTTTACGCCCAAAACTCCCGATGGCAAAATAGCCTCTACCAATTATGGTTTAACCGCCTACCTGGATCCCGAATTAACCGGTTATATTCAGGACCGGCGCAATGTTTTCCAGGGAAATTTATCGGTTAACTACAAAATTCCTTTTGTTGAAGGCTTAAGTGCCCGCCTAACGGCCGCCTACGATATGGCTTTCCAGGACGAAAAGCAGTGGCGCAAGAAATACCTGACCTATGCTTATGATGCCGCTACCAAAACTTCCAGCGTAGTGGGGTCGCGCGAAACCAACCGCATCTTGTTAACCAACTGGAAATCTTCGGCGGCGCGTATTCAGGCTTCGCTTAATTACAACCGCAGTTTTCTGGAGCGCCACAATGTAGCGGCCCTTTTATTGTACGAAGAAAACGAAGACCGGGCCACCAACTTCTCGGCCAGCCGCCAGGATTACGTAGTTCCCATCGACCAGCTTTTTGCCGGGCCCGATTTAAACAAAAGCAACAGCGGTGGCGCTTCTGATAACGGCCGGCAAAGTGTGGTGGGACGGGTAAATTACGACTACGAAGGCCGGTATTTATTTGAATACAGCTTCCGGTACGATGGTTCGGCCAAGTTTCCGGTCGATAAACGCTGGGGCTTTTTCTCGGGGGTATCGGCGGGCTGGCGTATTTCCGAAGAAAAATTTCTGCGCAATAAAATTGCCGCTCTGAATGACTTAAAACTACGGGCTTCATGGGGCCAATCGGGCAGCGACAATACCGGTAATTTCCAGTTCCTGACCGGTTATACGTACCCTTCCCGCAATTATATTATGGGTGATAATGTGGTTTCGAACGGCATGATGCCCACCGGGGTGCCCAACCCGGATATTACCTGGGAAAAAACCACCATGTTTAACGTAGGTTTAGACGTGAGTTTGTGGAGCCGGCTGCTGGAGTTAGAGGCCGATGTGTTTTACCGGGAACGTGGCGGGCTGTTAACCCAAAGAAATTTGCAGTTGCCCAGCACGTTTGGCGCGGCGCTGCCTTTCGAGAATTTAAATTCAGATAATACCCGCGGTTTCGAAATTACCTTGCGGCATAACCACCAGATTGGCGATGTTAGATATAGTATTTCGCCAAACGTATCTTTTACCCGCTCTAAGTGGGACCACGTGGAACAAAGATTATTTACCTCGCAATACGATAATTGGCGCAATAACACCGAAGGCCGCTGGAAAAATATTTACTGGGGACTTAAATCAGTGGGCCAGTTTCAGTCGCAGGAAGATATCATGAATTCGCCTATCCAGGACCAGCAAGCCAATTCTACTTTGCGGCCCGGCGATATTAAATACGACGACTATAACCACGACGGCGTTATTAATGCGAACGACCAGCAAGTAATTGGCCGCGGCCAAACCCCCGAACTTTTTTACGGCTTGGGCCTGGATGTAAGCTGGAAAAAGTTCTCGGTAAACATGACCTGGCAAGGTGCCAGCAATTTTAACGTAGAGCAACAGCACTTTTTAATTCAGCCTTTTGCCAACGGCATGAACGCTTATGCCTATTTTATGGACCGCTGGCGTCGTGCCGACATGACCGACCCGAGCTCTGAATGGATTCCGGGTAAGTACCCCAGCACCATTAACGACGGCGCGCCCAACAACAAAATGTTTTCTTCTTTCTGGCTAAAAGACGCCACTTATTTAAGAATGAAATTCCTGGGTATTAGTTACAATCTGGATGTATTGAAGAAGTTTGGCTTGCCCAGTGCCCAAATTACTTTAAGCGGCCAGAACTTACTTACCTTTTCTGATTTAGGGCCCATTGACCCGGAAAGCCCCAGCGGACGCTTGTCTTACTATCCGCAGCAAAAGACTTACAACCTGGGCGTAAATGTTACTTTTTAAGGAAAAACAGCTATGAAAAATAAGTTTCTCACCCTATTAATAGGTATACTGCTATCTAGTTGTATTGAAGACGTACTGGACCGGAAACCCCTGAACCTTATTTCGGATAAAGATGTGTGGCAATCGGAACAGTTAATCGATATTTACCTGGTTTCGTTGTACGATGCCATTCCGATGGGATTTACCAGCCGCTTGTCGCAGTCGGCGCTTACCGATGAAGCTACTTACCCCGACGGGGCCGTAGTGAATAATTTTGGCAATGTATCGCATACGCTAAACACCGGCATGTATGCTTTTATCCGGAACGCCAACTACTTTCTGGAGCAAGTTCAAACCAGCCCTGTATCGGCCGAGCGGAAAGCGGCTTTAGTGGCCGAGTGCCGCTTTATCCGGGCTTTTTATTATTTCGATTTGGTTAAAAAATACGGGGGCATGCCCATTATTGAGGAAGTACAAAACTTTAATAATAATTTGCCCGACTTACAGGTAAAAAGAAATACCGAAGCAGAAGTTTATGACTTTATTCTGAAAGAGCTGGACGAAGCCGCCAAAGATTTACCCGAAACCCAAACAACCGCCAACAGCAACCGAGCTACTAAATATACGGCTCTGGCTTTAAAATCGCGGGCCATGTTGTACGCCGGTTCTATAGCTAAATACGGTAATGTGCAGCTAAACGGGTTGGTTGGTATTCCGGCCGATAAAGCCACCCGGTATTTTACTGAGTCTTTTAACGCGGCCAAAGCCGTTATCGAGAGTGGTAAATATAGCCTCTATACCAAGTTATACAACCCCGAAGCCAAATCGGGCGATCCGGCGGCCAATTACCAGAATATTTTCCGCGACGAAAGCAACCAGGAAATTATTTTCCAGAAGGCCTACCGCACCCCCGATAAAGCCCACAGTTACGATAACTGGTTTATACCAGAAGGCTATACCACCAACAACGGCAGCGGCATTGCCCCCACGCTGGAAATGGTAGAATCTTACGAATATATTGATGGCACACCCGGTAAATTAGAGATTGCTAATAAAGTTTATAATTCCGCCGATGATGTATTTAAAAACAAAGATCCACGGTTCGAAGGCAGTATTTTGCGATCCGGCAGTCCTTTTGCTGGTAGGCCGGTGCAAATTTACCGTGGCATTTACGGCAGCAACGGTACTTTGTACGAGAGTTTAGCACCTTTTCCCGAGGATCCGGCTATGCGGCAAGTTGGTCGCGATGGTCCTTTTCCCGAAGGGAATTTTAGCAAAACCGGTTTCTACATCAAAAAATACATGAATACCGCCAACGCGGTGGTAGAGCCAAACTTCTCTGACCAGAACTACATCGAAATCCGGTACGCTGAAGTTTTATTAAATTATGCCGAAGCCGCTTTGGAGTTAAACGATATACCGTCGGCGCTCATTGGCATTAACCAGGTGCGGCAGCGCGCCGGCATTAAAACCTTAACGGCCGGCGAATTAACCATGGAGCGTCTGCGCAACGAAAGAAAAGTAGAACTGGCTTTTGAAGACAAACGGCTCTGGGATATCCGCCGCTGGCGCATAGGTACCGATTTATTCCGAAACACTTACGTGCGTGGCTTGTGGCCCTATTTAAAGTACGAAAACGGCCAGTATAAATATCTCTACACCTCGGTGAGCGGCTACCCCATCGACGATGGTTTGCCCCGGGTTTTTAACGAACGCGATTATTACAGCAATCTGTCGGGCTACATCAGCACCAACGAACAAATCGTGAATAATCCTGGCTGGTAAGGTTTAACTTAAAAAGATAAAAAAATGAAAGCAATAAGCTCTTGGTTAGGCATACTCTTGTTTCTGGTTAGTTGCGAGGTAGATAATTACGACGCACCGCAGGTTACCTTAACCGGAAAAATAATCGACTCCAGTACAAATAACTTAGTAGAATCGGGCGGCATTAATGCGGGTACGGTGGTGCGGCTGTACGAAGGCAGTTCCCGCCAACCCTTAATTTTTAATACCTTGCCCAACGGCACTTTTGTAAACAGCAAAGTATTTGCTGGTAATTATTCTTATACCGCCGAAGGCCCCTTTAAACTGGTAGCCACCGACCCCCAACAAACCCAGGTTGCCGACAACACCGAAATTGAGATAAAAGTAATACCCAATGTAAGGTTAGAGGCTACCGTGGAAGAAGTAAGCGGTACTACTGCTAAAATTAAAGTAAAATACAACAAGGTAGCCACTGATCAGAAACTGGTGCATTTGGCCGTGGTCTGGAGTAAATTCCCGAACCCGAATAATTTTACTTTTAGCGGCGGCGCGATAAATCAGGAAAATGTAGAAACCTTAAACCTGACCTCCGGCGAAAAAATATTTACCATCAATAATTTAACGCCGCGCACCAAATATTATCTCAGAGGTAGTGCCCGTACGGCAAATCCCGGCAATTATTACAACTACAGTACGCAACTGGAGTTGCAGGTGCAATAGCCGGTAGCAAATATTTAAAATCGTTTAAAAAATCAACTGAAATTAGCATGGAAAACAAACTGGATCGCCGGGATTTTATTAGTGCCTTATCATTGGCGGGAGTTGGCCTGGCTATGGGTATGCCCCACCTGGCTACCGCCACTACGGCCAATACCAAACCGGCTTTACTGGGCGGCCCCAAAGCCCATCCGGGTACCTTCCCGGGTTGGCCCCTGTTCGACCAAACCGAAGAAAAGGCTATACTGGATGTACTTAAAAGTAAAGTCTGGGGACGGCTGGGCGGCAAGGTAGTGGCTTCATTCGAGCAGGAATACCAACAATTATTAGGAGCCAAACACTGTTTGGGCGTATCGAGTGGTACCAGTGCCTTGTACACAATTTTGGGTGCCCTGGAAATTGGCCCCGGCGACGAAGTAATTATACCGCCTTATACATTTATTGCCACTTACAACGTGGTGGTGTTAAATTATGCGTTGCCGGTTTTTGTAGATACCGATATTGAGAGTTTCCAGATAGATGCAAACAAAATTGAAAACGCCATTACAAAACAAACTAAAGTAATTATGCCGGTGCACGTGGGCGGCTCGCCGGCCAATCTGGATAAAATATTAGAAGTATCGCGCCGGCGTAATATTCCGTTGGTAGAAGATGCTTGTCAGGCCCATCTGGCCGAATGGAAAGGCCGAAAAGTAGGTACGTATGGTTTAGCCGGTGCTTTTAGTTTTCAGGCTTCTAAAAATTTAAATTCGGCCGAAGGCGGAGCCATTACCACCAACGACGAAAAGTTTGCCCGCACCTGCTACAGTTTTCATAACCAGGGGCAAGGAGGCAACACCACCGCATACAATCCGGGCAGTGGCACCCGTGCCACCAACCTGCGCCTTACCGAGTTTCAGGGGGCCTTGTTGCTGGCACAGATGACCCGTGTAGCCGAACAAACCAAGCGCCGCAACGAAAACGCGACGTATCTGACTAAATTATTAAACGAAATACCCGGCATAAAACCAGCCAAGCTTTATGATGGCGTAACCAGCAGTGCTTACCACCTGTATATGTTCCGGTTCGATAAAAAACAGTTTGGGGGCTTAGATCGCGCTCAGTTTCTAAAAGCCCTGAATGCCGAAGGTGTACCTTGCTCGTCGGGTTATGGCCAAATGAACAAAGATGCTTACGTAACCAGCCTGGCCCAGAACAAACATTATTTGCGTATTTACGGCGAAAAAACCATGCAGCAGTGGCTGGAGCGCAATCAGTGCCCGCAAAACGATATTCTGAGCGGCGAACAAGGCGTTTGGCTCACGCAAACCATGCTGTTGGGTTCCAAAACCGATATGGAACAAATTGCCGACGCCATTCGCAAAATACACAAGTACAGCCGGGAATTAGCTAAAGTATAAAGGCTACTGGCTGAGGTTGCGCAAATATTACCCAATTTATACCCCCTGGTATTTAGTTGCTGCCATAGTAAAGCGTTAAAACTAATTAGTAGAAGTATAAAATCGGCAGTCTTTTAAGGCCTGCCGGTTTTAGCTAGGGCAGAGTTATTATACTATTGGGTATTATTAATATTAACCGGCTTGCGTGGTAATACCGGCGGTGGTAAGCATTTACAATGCATAATTTACTTACCGTTGCGTAAAGCAGCCGAAAGGAAAAGAATATTGAAGAAATAAAATTTATAGTATGATTAAAATAACCGAAACCCCATCGCCCCACCGCGATTTAGAAAAAAAATCGATTGCCGAAATAACCACGCTCATTAACCAGGAAGATAAAACCGTACCGCTGGCTATTGAAAAAGCGTTGCCCCAAATCCAGGCTTTAATTGAAGCCATTGTAAGCAAGCTGAAAGCCGGAGGGCGCCTGTTTTACGTAGGTGCCGGCAGCGGTGGGCGTTTATCGGTGCTGGATGTGATTGAATTACCTACCACCTACGGCGTAGAGAAAGGCATTGTAAATGCTATTCTGGCTGGCGGGATAGAGCACCTGGCCGATGCCCTGGAAGAAATGGAAGACGACGAGGAAGAAGGCTGGAATGCCCTGGTGCAACAGAATATTTCTTCCCAGGATATGGTAGTAGGTATTTCGGCCAGCGGCACTACGCCTTTTGTGCTCGGTGCTTTGGCCCGCTGCCAGGAAAATAATATTTTAACGGGTTGTATTGTTAGTAACCCCGATTCGCCGATTGCCCAGGTAGCCGATTACCCGGTAGAAGTAATTACCGGCCCGGAATTTATTACCGGCAGCACCCGCATGAAATGCGGCACGGCCCAGAAAATTATTTTCGACATGATTAGTACTACGGTTATGATTCAGTTGGGCCGGGTAGAAGATAATAAAATGGTGCACGTAAAACTGATTAACAACAAGATAATCGACCGGAGTGTGCGCATGCTGATGGAGTTCTCGGGTTTGCAGGATTACGATTACGCCAAGGAATTGCTGTTCGATTATGGCAGCGTAAAAAAGGCGCTTACCTATTTAAGAGAAAAAGCCCTATAATGCACCTGTACATTTTGTGACTGGGGTTTATCAGGTTATAATTTATTCCTTTCCTTAAACGCACTTGGTTTGGCTCGGCTGCGAGTCAGGCTAAGTGAGTTTTGTATTCATCCAATTTAAAAACTATTCTCTTACTGTATTTACATGCATCTGAACCGATTTAAACTGCTGATTGCCATTTGGCTAATTTCTTTCCAAACGTTTGCGCAACAGAATTTTTTAGCGGGGGTAGCCCGGCAAAGCTTGCAGCCTGGCCAGGAATCTTTCTCATTGGCGCTGGCGGGTTATGGTGTGCCGCGCGATGGCCGGTTTACCATAGACTGGGAAAAAAAAGAAACACTAGCGCCCGATTTGGTATTAACCGGCACCGATGCCAATTTAGTGGCTATTAACAGCAAAGGACAATTACAACAAGCCCCGGCCAATCGGTTTCCGCTGCAATGGGCCAGCCAGGGTAAGGCCCGCGTAGCTAAAAGCCTGACCGGCAATAAAGATAATTTATACTTGCTCAATGCGGCCGGAAATAAAATTTACCGCAAAAGCAGCAGCGGCAAAAAATGGCAGCATGCGGGTACCGCTCCCAATTTAAGAGAGATTGTGCTGGCCGGAGATATTTTGTACGGTTTGGGCAACGATGGTACCTTTAAAAAAGCAACGCTGGGCGAGAAAAAACTAAACTGGCAAACGGTGGCCAGGTTGCCGCGGGCAATCAGTTTTGTGGTGCACCGGCAATCTATTTACGCGGCCACCGGCACCGACACCATGTACCGGTTTAATTTAAATTATGCGCCGGCCGGTTGGATTAAAGCCGCTTATTACAACGAGGTAATCCAAAAAGTGCAACTCCAGAAATTATTGGTGGCCAACGATAAACTGTACAGCGTCGATGAAAAAGGTGTATTGTACGAAGCTACCAAAACTTACGGTACTAAACCCGATGAACTTTTTGCCACGGCTCTGGCCATAAAGCAAAATAATAAAACGGTTGTAATGCTGGGCGTAGATTTATGCGGTTTCGACGACAGCATGATTAAAGAAATTAAACGCGAACTTACCCGTAAAAGAGGTTTGCCGGCCGAAGCGGTTCTGGTAAATGCCTCGCATACCCATTTTGCGCCTGTTACCCAACTATGGGCTACCTGGGGGCCGCAAAACCAGGTGCCCGATAGTAGTTATTTAAACCAGGTAGTAAAACCAGGCATATTAAAAGCCGCCGAAAACGCCCTGGATAACCTGGCACCCGCCGATATTTATTTTGGCCGGGGCAAAACCACCATTGGCCGTAACCGCAGCAACAAAGGTCAGGAAACCCCTTACGACGATGCGGTAGATGTATTAAAAGTAGAAAGCAAAGATGGCAAAAGTAAGTACGTGCTGGTGCTGGCTGGTTGTCATCCGGTATTTATAAAACCCGGGCGGCAAAATTATACCATTAGCAGCAACTACCCCGGTTATATGCGTGATAAGCTGGAGCAAAATCAGCCTAATACCACCGCCTTGTTTATACAAGGCTGCGGCGGCGATATTAACCCCCGCGATAGCCAACCCGATGTAACCGGTCATAAATTAGCCCAAGATGCTTTACAGGTTTTAAACCAGCCCATGACCCCACTCCAGGGAGATATTACGTATTTTATGGATACACTCAAAGCGCCGGCCACGCCCTGGAGCCGGGAAAATATAGTAGCGTTCCGGCAAACTAACCTGAAAGAACCGGGCAATATAGATATGGAAAAAAATGTGCGCTGGGCCGATTTAATGCTGCAAAAGCTAGATAAAGGCACCATGCCCGATCACATGCCGGTGTACATCCAAACCATCAATATTGGCAACTGGAAACTTGTAGGCTTATCGCGCGAAGTGGTAACCGAATATAGTTTGGGTATAAAAGCTATCTGGCCCGATAAACTGGTATCGGTGGCGGGTTATTGCAACGATGTAGCCAGTTATTTACCCACCGAAAGGCATATCCGCACGGGCGTTTACGAAGGCATTAATTCTTATTTTTGGTACGGTCAGCCCTCGGCCTTTCCCGATAATATTTTGGATTTGGTCGTGAATAAAGTTAAAACCAGTAATTATTAATCAAAATAACGCCTTATTGTTTAGGTAAGGGGTAAAGCGTATTTTTTATGCCTGCGCATACTATTTAAGTTTTATTTAACTCAACCGGCTAAAAAAAAATACTCTATAAGCAGAAATAGCGTAAATTTTTTTAGCTTTTTTTCTGCCGGTATATTTTAAGTTAAAAATTTTTAATGTAGCTTCGGGTGCGTACCCGGAGAAGAAATTTTATAAAATATTGTAGCTGCTGGAATCCTGGAAGCAATGACACAGGGCAATCTGGTAGCCGGTTTTAACCTGGGCTGTTTCAGGCAATATTCACGAAAATATAAGGAAAGTAGCTTATCGCCTATAATTAAAATATTGCCCGACTAAAATTAGTTTACAGCGCTTGTTTAGTTAAAGTACATTAAATCCACAATAATATGTCAATTATTAATCGCCGGAAGTTTTTGGCCAGCAGTGCTTTTTCGGCGGCCGGCATGGTGCTGGGCAATTCGCTGGCCGGTTGCGCCAACCCCGGCGTTAACACCAGCGGCGAACCAGATACTTCGGGCCCCGGCACTGCGCGCACCTATGATATTATGAGCGAGGTAATGAAGTATCGTAAAATAGATGCCCATGCCCATATTTGGGACCCCGATAACGGCGCGCCGGAGTCGCAGGTAGAGTTGGCCGATAAGCTGAAGATTGAGAAGTTGTTTATTTCGGCGCCGGTTACGCGCGGACCGGCCACACCCGATGAGTTCCGGAAAGCCAATGATGTTATTTTAAAATCGGTGAATAAATTCCCGGACCGCTTTGTGGGGCAAATGACACTTAACCCGGCCTTTCAGAAAGAATCGCTCGAAGAAATAAACCGGTGCATTGGGCAGGGCATGGTGGGGCTAAAGGTGTATACCCAGGTAAAAATTAACTCGCCTTTATTTTACCCGATCATCGAAAAATTTATCGACCTGAAAATGATTATTCTGATGCACGTGGGCATTGGTAAATCGCGCGTAAAATTTGATAAACGCGAACCGGAAAATGTGTCGATACCGGAATATTTTGTGGATATAGCCAAACGCTACCCCGAAGCTATGTTTCAGTTTGCGCACATTGGCGGGGGCATAGATTGGGAAGACGGTATTAAAGCCATTAAAGACTCGCCGAACGTGTATGTAGATACCTCGGGCAGCAACAACGAAGCCAATATGATAGATTTTGCCCTGAAATATTTAGGCGAAGACCGGGTGCTTTTTGGCTGCGACAATAGTTTTTACCAAGCCACGGGACACGTGCTGGCTTCTAACCTGACCGAAGCCCAAAAGCACAAGCTTTTCTTTCAGAATTATAACAACATACTCAAAAAATCGGGCCACCATGTTAATTGACAGTAATGCTTCGGTTGGGCACTGGCCTTTTAAACAGCTTCAATACAATACCTGCGAAACCCTGCTGGGACGCATGAACCAATTTGGCGTAGACACATCGGTAGTAAGTAATTTAAACGGCATATTTTACAAAAATACCCAACCGGCCAACGAAGAACTATACGCCGAAATAAAGTCCAAAAGTGCATTTAACAACCGGTTTATTCCTTTTGCGGTTATAAACCCCATATACGGGGGCTGGCGAAACGATTTTGATGTGAGTACCACCAAACTAGGTATGAAAGGTATCCGGTTATACCCGCTTTACCACGGCTACGATATTGACAATCCGGCTTGTATTGAACTGGTAAAAATGGCCCGCGATAAAGGCGTGCCCGTAGCTTTTACGCTCCGCATGGTCGATAGCCGGGTGAGTTCCTGGTTAGATATTGAAAAAGAATGGTCTTTGAAAGATATTATACCCATTATAAAAGCGGTGCCAGATGCCAAATATTTAGTTCTGAATGTGGCCAACAGCATACAGTTAAGTGAAGCAGAAACCCAGTTGTTTAAAAAAGCAAACGTGATTATCGATACGTCGGGCCGGAATATTGCCACGTTGCCGCAGCTTATAAAAACCTACGGCCCCGAAAAATTTGCCTTCGGTACGCACTCGCCCATTCTGGATTATTTAAGCGGCTTGTTACGGATAGAATCGATGACCAAAACCGAGGCCGATGATAAAACCAAAGATTTGCTCCGGGCCGGCAATATTAAAAAAATGATTGGGGTCTAAAGCCTTTTTACCGGGTACATCTTTTAAAGCCAAACCACCAGCACCATGACCGTAATTACAAAGGATACCAATATTGCTAACCCGGCTAAAACAAGCCTGAATCCTTTAATAATTATTGGGGTTTTGTTTTTTATTTTTGGTTTTGTTACCTGGCTGAGTTCGGTATTAATTCCTTATTTACAAATAGCCTGCGAACTGAACAATTTTCAGTCGTACCTGGTGGCGTTTGCCTTTTATATTTCTTATTTTATAATGGGCGTACCTTCGGGTTGGCTGCTCAAAGCTACCGGTTTTAAAAAAGGGCTTTCAGCTGGTTTGGTATTAGTGGCGGTTGGTTCGCTTTTATTTATTCCGGCCGCCATAAACCGCTTGTACCCCATATTTTTACTCGGGTTGTTTGTGCAGGGTGCCGGCCTAACGGTATTACAAACCGCATCTAATCCGTACGTTACCATTCTGGGCCCAAAAGAAAGCGCCGCCCGGCGCATTAGCTTTATGGGCATTTGCAATGGCATTGCCGGGGCTATTGCTCCCGTAATTCTGGGGGCCGTTATTTTAAACGATGCCGATGCTTTGCAGCAAAAATTAAGTAAGTTAAACCCCGCTCAGAAAATTGCCGAATTAGACTTGCTGGCCAATAAAGTTATTTTACCCTACCTCATTATTACGGGTATTCTGGTTGTGCTGGCGGTAGCAGTTTACTTCTCAGGTTTGCCCGAAATTAACGAAGAAGAAGCCGAAGCCCAGGAAACGACAACCGTGCAAACCACCAGAACTTCTATTTGGCAGTTTCCGCATTTATTGCTGGGCGTAATTATTTTGTTTTTGTACACGGGCGTAGAAGTTATTGCCGGCAACAGCATTATTGGCTATGGCGCCTACCAGGGTATACCGCTGGCCAGCGCCAAATTTTTCACCTCGTTTACCCTGGTTTGCATGCTGGTGGGCTACCTCATTGGTATTGTTGCCATTCCCAAATATTTCAGCCAGGAAACCGCTTTAAAAAGTTCGGCGCTGTTGGGGGTAATATTTGCGCTGTTCGCTATTTTTACTAACGGCCTAACGTCGGTAATATGCGTGGCCTTACTGGGCTTAGCCAACGCTTTAATGTGGCCTTCTATCTGGCCGCTGGCCATTGCGGGTTTAGGTAAATTTACCAAAATAGGATCTTCGCTTTTGGTTATGGCTATTTCGGGAGCGGCTTTATTACCTCTTTTATACGGTTACCTAACCGACCAAACCAACGCCCAACAAGCATACTGGCTGGTGGTGCCTTGCTACCTGGCTATTGGGTATTATGCAATGGCGGGGCATAAAATAGGTAAAAAGTAAGACCAGTTTATTACGCAAAGCCAGAACAGCGAAAACAAATAATCAAATGCTGGCACAGATATAAAAATTAGGACTTTTGCAAAAGCCACTCTGGCTATGTGTTTTCACCGGTCGGTTTTTTAAATGGTTCCTCGGCAACAGCTATACTGTAATATTATTTACGCCTAATGCAAAAGCCCGCATTTATATCAAATACATTTAATGCTTTAGTTATGAAAAAATCACTTATTCTTTCTTTATTGTTTGCCGCTTTGCTTTCCATAGGCTGGATAAAACAAACCGATACTTCGGATTTGCTTTTCTACCGCGATGCCAAAGGTCAGCAAAAACCGGTAAAATCACCAGCCGACTGGCAGTTAAAACGGCAACAAATAATTAGTGGCCTGGAACAAGTGATGGGTAAGCTGCCCAGCCGCGCTAAATTGCCGGCTTTAGATGTTAAATTCAGAGATAGTTTAAAAGCCGATAATTATACCCGCTATACCATTTCTTTTACGATAGCCGCAAACGAAACGCAACCTGCCTATTTGTATGTGCCGCATCAGAAAGGCAAAAAGAAAAAACTGGCCGCCATGATGGTTTTACACGGTACCGGCGATTTAGGGAAAGAACTCGTTGATGGCCGGAGCCCCAAAACTAACCGGGCGCAGGCCAAAGAACTGGCCCAAAGAGGTTATGTGGTAATAGCCCCCGATTATCCGAGTTTTGGCGAATTAAAAGATTACGACTTTGCCAAAGATCGCTATGAATCGGGTACCATGCGCGCCATCTTTAGCCACATGCGTTGCGTAGATTTACTACAGGCTCGCCCCGACGTAGATCCGGAGCGCATTGGGGTAGTGGGGCATTCGCTGGGCGGCCATAACGCTATGTTTGTGGGCGCTTTTGATAAACGCCTGAAAGTAATTGTATCGAGCAGTGGCTGGACCCCGTTGGCTTATTATAATATTGGCGAAGAAGGTTCAAAAAGGTACGGCGGTCGCTTAGGGCCTTGGGCACAAGATCGTTATATGCCTTATGTTCGGGATAAATTTAGTTTAGATGATAAAAAGCTTCCTTTTGATTTTCCCGATATAATTGCGGCCTTGGCTCCCCGGGCCTTTTTTTCGAACTCGCCGATAAACGATACCAATTTTGATGTAAAGGGTGTTAAAGCCGGTATGGCTGAAGCAGCCCAGGTTTACAATTTTTTAAAAGCGCCGCAAAACCTGCAGGTACGTTACCCCGAAGCCGGCCATGATTTTCCTACCCAGGTCCGGACTGAGGCTTACGAATTTATCGACAAGATTCTGGCCCATACCCCTAATCCGCAAAAACTAGAATAATATTCGGGTTAATACCTTTATTAGAAAAACACCTTAGAGTTACTAACCAAGGTGTTTTTTTATTGTAAATAACTTAATAAAACAACTAAGTTGTTGAATAAAATTAAAATATATGCGAGTTACCTTTGATTTTATGGGTCATATATCTATTTTTAGACACAAAAATTAAATACCGGGTTTAGTTTTAAGCCCAGAATAATAAATCAATTACTATTTGTTTATTGGAGCTAGTATTATTAGCTCTTTTAAATATTTGTTTTATTTATTTTTTATTTATAATTTTTTTTGGTAATATCGGGTACGTTACCGTAAATTATTTAATCAGATATTGAAGCAGAATATGCCAGATTATCAGAAGGCGCTTATTAAGGTAGAGGCAAGCAGTTTAACCATATCCTAATCAAAGGAGCCTGTTTTTTACTGTTTTTCGGGTACGTACCCGCTTAGAGGGTATGTTTTAAGCAAAAGAGATTGCTGAACCCAGTTAATAGGAGCGGAAAAATTAAATAACAATTCCTGCTTTAAGGCTCAAAGCTTTTGAGCTTTAAACACTAATAAAGCAGGTTAAAGGACTGAAGATACAGTTTTAGGGCTTCGGCCATATTTTGCCAGGTTTAAAATTGGCAAAACAGATTTATGCAAAAACCAAACTTATAACTGGGTAAAAACATGAAAATATTTAAAAGTAATTTCTCCCGACGAGAGTTTATCAAACTAAATACCATGGCCGGCATTGGCACCGTGCTAACTGCTGGTATTCCAGCCCCTTTAATGGCCCGTGGGGCAAAAGATGCCGCTACCCCGGCCATATTGGGTGGCCAGCCCGCCTGGGATAAAATTAAGTGGCCTACCTGGCCTGTTTGGAATCCTGAAACCGACGAAAAACGCGTGCTGGAAGTACTCCGGAGTGGCGTTTGGTCGCGGGCGGCTGTAGTGGCTGAGTTTGAAAAAGAGTGGGCCAATGCTCTGGGGCTTAAGCGGAGCTTAACAGTATCTAACGGCACCAATGCTTTAATTGTAGCGCTTAACCAGTTAAATATCAGGGGTGGCGATGAAGTGCTGGTGCCACCTTATACCTTTATTGCTACTGTACAGGCGGTTCTGGCCAATGGCGCTATGCCGGTATTTGTGGATGTAGATCCGGAAACTTTCCAGATGGATCCCGCCAAAATTGAAGCCAAAATTACGCCCCGGACTAAGGCTATTTTGCCGGTGCATATTTTGGGCTTACCCGCCGATATGGACAAGATTATGGCCATTGCCAAAAAGCATAACCTGGTGGTAATAGAAGATGCTTGTCAGGCGCACTTAGCCGAAATAAGTGGTAAAAAAGTGGGTACGATTGGGCACGCGGGTTGTTTCAGTTTCCAGAACTCCAAAAATTTACCTATCGGCGAAGCCGGTTCTATTGTTAGCAACGACGATGCCTTTCTGGATCGCTGTTTTTCTTACCAAAACCTGGGTTTGCCTTACGGCAGCGTAGTAGGTGCAATTGGTACGGGCAGTATTATGCAGGGGACCAAAGTACGTTTAACCGAGTACCAGGCCGCCATTGGGTTAGCGCAGTTAAAACGGTTGGATAGCCAAACCACTACCCGTAACGATAATGCCGCTTACTTAAAATCCCAGATAAAGGATATTCCGGGTATAATGCCTTATAAGCTCTACGATAATGTTACCCGGGCTGCTTTTCACTTATTTGCTTTCCGGTACAACAAAGATAAATTCAAAGGTTTATCGCGCGAGGAGTTCCTCAAATCGTTAAGAGCCGAAGGTATTCCGTGTTCCAGCGGTTATACTACCCTTAACAACCAACCTTTCTTAAAAGAGGCGTTCCAATCGAAGAATTACCAGAAAATGTACTCTAAAGAATCTCTCGATTACAACAAATACATGGAACGGAACCAGTGCCCGGTAAACGACAAGTTATGCAACGAAGAAGCTGTGTGGTTTACCCAAAATTTATTATTAGGTACCAAATCCGACATGACAGCTATTGCCTCGGCTATTGAAAAAGTACATAAAAATGCCGATAAAATAGTCAAATCAGCTAAAAAATAACCTGGCTTTCCTTTAGCCAGCAGAATCACCACTGAATAAAAATAACCTGATAAAAAGCACCAATTTAATGGCAACCGATAACCAGTCCGAAACCAGGAGTTTGCCTGAAACCCCTGCGTTTAATAACCCGGAGGCAACAGCTATACTTAACTCAGATGCAGAATGGCAGGGTTCTGTAACCGAACAGCCCGATGCAGAATCTGCTACCCGATCCTTTTCGCGTCGCGATTTTTTACTCGGAACCAGTTTGCTGGTGGTAGGCTCTGCTTTAAAGTTAAACGCGGCTTCGTGGCCGGCGGCCAAGCCAGAGCCGGTTATTGATATTCACCAGCATACCGATTATAGCGGCCGTACCCAGGAACAAATGATGGCGCACCAACGCACCATGGGTATTACCACCACTATTTTATTGCCGGCTGGCCGCCCGGTCATTACAGCATCTACGCACCAGGGAGTATCCAACGGTTTGCAGGTAAAGGCCGGTGGCAACGAAACTTGTTACCAGTTTGCCAAAAAATACCCGAAAGAATTTGTATTTGGTGCCAACGAGGTGCCCGATGTGCCGGGCGCTACCCAGGAAATCGAAAAATATTTAAAGCTAGGCGCTAAAGTTATTGGGGAGTTAAAGTTTGGTGTAGAATGCGACTCGCCGGAAATGCAGAAAATATACGAACTGGCGCAGGCATACCAGGTGCCGGTATTAATGCACTGGCAATTTAAAATGTACTCTTATGGCTTTGAGCGGTTTTACAAAATGCTGGAAAAATACCCCAAGGTAAACTTTATCGGGCACGCCCAAACTTGGTGGGCCAATATCGATAAAAACCATACCGACCAAAGCGTATTATACCCCAAAACCAAAGTAACGCCCGGCGGCATAACCGACCAGTTACTGCGCGATTACCCCAATATGTACGCCGATTTTTCGGCCGGTTCGGGGTTGGTGGCCATTACCCGCGACGAAGAACATGCCCGGAGTTTTCTGGAACGCCACCAGAATAAGCTTATTTACGGCAGCGACTGTAACGATTCTGTAGGGCAAGGTCAGGCCTGCACGGGTGCACAAGCTTTAGAAGCTATCCGGAAACTGGCACCAAGCAAAAAAATAGAACGCAAAATACTGTACGATAACGCTAAAAAGCTATTTCGCCTGTAAAACAAAGCGGTACAATATTTATAAAACGGCAGCCTTGCCATTTTAACATAGCTTTAGGTGCATAAGCTGTTGTTCCCGATTTTGATAGACAACCCGATTACTAAAATATTATCCGCCTATGATAGGTTAAACAAGGTTGCTTAGCCACTTAAACTAGTATGGCAGCCACTGTAGTTAAGCCAGGAATAAATTAGAACCAAATAATAATGAATAAATCCGATTATACCCTCGATACCATCGAAGCTTCCTTAAAACCCACACTGGAAGCCAAAAAATATTACTCTGGCTTTGCACGCGCCCACGATACCTACAATGCCATTTCCTGCGCCAGTGACGGCAAAATTTATTATGTATTGTCGTCGGAATCTATTGAGCAAGGCGGGCAAATGTACGTGTACGATCCGGCTACCGATAGCACCGAGTTTCTGGCCGATTTAACTGATATTTGCGGCGAAAAAGACGCTAAAGCCATACCACAAGGTAAAAGCCACGTCAGGTTTTACGAAAAAGATGGTAAATTATACTTTGCTACCCACGTTGGGTACTACCAGCTAATAGATGGCATGGATCGCTTGCCGGAAACGGCACCGGATGGTTATGGTTTGTACCCTGGCGGGCATTTTCTGTCTTACGATTTAGCTACCCGTAAATTTGAAGATTTGGCTTTAGTGCCCGCCGGCGAAGGCATGGTTTCCATGACCATGGACTGCGAACGGGGGCACCTCTACGGCATTACCTGGCCCTACGGCAATTTTATTCATTATGATATTGCCAAAAATCAGTTAAATAATTTAGGGCCGGTTTCGGCTAAAGGTGAGGCCGGTACACCCGGTACCGATTTCCGGTCGTTGTGCCGGTCTTTATTTGTTGACCCGCAATCCGGGGCGGTATATTTTTCTACCTCCGAAGGAAATATTCTGACTTATAAACCCGGCGATGCTGCTTTTGAGAAATTAACCGCCGTAGACCTGCGCCTCGATTATTTTGGGCAATACGACTTTACCCGGCCGGGCAGTATGGGTTATAACTGGCGTAAAATATTCTGGCACCCCACCGAAGAGGTAGCGTACGGGGTACACGGCAATTCTGGTTATTTATTCCGGTTCGATCCGCGCCAGCAAAAAATAGAAATTGTACAGCGGATTACCTCCGCACCTTCGCAAAAAAGCGGTATGTTCGACCAGTTTAGCTACGGCTACCTGGGCTTTCAGTTAGGGCCGGACGGGCAAACCATTTATTATTTAACGGGTGGCCCTATTTATATAAATGGCAAGCGCCTGAAAGGTAAAGCCCAAATAGCCAAAGGTGCCGCCAAAGGCTTAGAAAACCTGCACCTGGTAACTTATAATATTCCAAATCAGGAATACATAGACCACGGCCCAATATTTTACGAAGATGGCAACCGCCCTACTTATGTAAATTCTATTGCTGTTGGCCCGGATGGCCATGTGTATACCCTGGCCCGGTTTGAGCACAACGGCAAAGAAATCCAGGATTTAATAAAGTTTCCGGACCCCTTGGCTTAAGAATAAAAGCAGTTAATAGATTCGTAGATTTTGAGTAGAAGGGGCGGATGTATTTTGCTGTTTAGTAGCAGGTTAGTTAAAGCCTAAAGCGGTTAATAGCCTGCTGCTAATATTTTAAATCGAAATAATTAAACTTAAATAAAACTTATATGGAAAAAACTCTACTAGATTGCCCCTTAGCCCTGTGGTTAGGCACTTATAGGGCATTAAACAAGATTAAAGAAAACTCCGGCAAAATTATTTTTCCAGAATGCCCTCCTAAACCGGGACAACCCGCTTATTTATAAGCATTCCGCTCGCGTATTTACTCCCCCGCAACTTAACATTTTCCGGCCTGCTGCAAACGGGCACCGGTACTTACAATGCATTTTACGAACTATATTCTACACTGATCAAACACTTAAACTAAACACTATGTTACACATTAAAAGGCAGATCCTCGCCATAGTGGGGATATTGATGCTAACTGCTACCGGGTATTTGAGTCCTGGTAAAGTTTTGGCGCAAAGTTTACAAGCAATCAAGGGAACGGTAAGAAGTGGAAGTGATAAAGGCGCTTTACCGGGTGTTACCATAACTGTAAAGGGTACCAGCCGGGGTACTGTAACCGACGGTGAAGGCAAATTTGCCATCCAGGCCCAACCTACCGATGTTTTAACTTTTTCTTTTATTGGTTTTAAAAACCAGGAAGTAACGGTTGGTAACAGAACTACGGTAGATGTTTCTTTAGCTGAAGATGCCTCGGAACTGAGCGAGGTAGTAGTAATTGGCTACGGTAGCGTACAAAAAATGGATTTAACAGGCGCAGTAAGTCAGCCTAAAATGGAAGAGCTAACCAAAGCACCGGTAGCCTCCTTTGCCGAAGCGCTGGCCGGCCGGGTAGCCGGGGTGCAGGTATCGGCGCCCGACGGGCAGCCGGGGGCCGGTATGAATATTGTAATCCGGGGCGCGGGTTCTTTAACCCAAAGTACCGCGCCGTTATATGTAATTGATGGTTTTCCGGTAGAAGATATAGATCCGGCTACCTTAAACCCAGAAGATATTGAGTCGATGTCTATCTTGAAAGATGCTTCTTCTACGGCCATTTACGGCTCACGGGCATCTAACGGGGTAGTGCTTATTCAGACTAAAAGAGGTAAAGTAGGCAAGCCGGTAATAAATTATGGTACTTCTTACGGTTTCCAGGATATACGCAAAACCATACCGTTAATGAGCCCCTATGAGTTTGTGAAATATAACCTGGAGTTGGCTCCTACCACGGCTAGTATTGCCAGCTACGTGGCCGGCGATAAAACTTTGGAATCTTACAAAGATATACCCGGTATTAACTGGCAGGATCAGGTTTTCAGAACCGGTCAGGTACAAATGCATAACCTAGCTATCCGGGGTGGTACCGAACAAACCCGGTACGCTATTTCGGGCTCGTTTTTTGACCAGAAAGGGGTGGTAATTAATACAGACTATAACCGGTATACCGGCCGGGTTACCATCGACCAAACCATTAGTCCTAAACTTAAATTTGGTTTAACGGGTAATTACAGTGGTGTTACGGCAAATGGCCAAACTATTCGGGAAGGTGCTACCAGCTCCGTATCCAGTACCGCCTTATTCAGAACCTGGGCTTACCGCCCGATTACGCCAGCTATGGATACCGAACAATTATTAGAAGAAGTAGCCGACCTGGATGCGGTTACGCCTTCTGATATCCGGATTAACCCTTTTATTGATTTGGGTAACCAGTACCAGAAAGATTTTACCAACCTGTTAGAAGGTAATGCCTACATAACCTACGAACTGGCTAAAGGCCTTACTTTTAAGATAACGGGTGGGATAAGACGTAATGCCATTCGGTATGAACGTTTCTTTAATACCAAAACTTCGCAGGGTAGTCCCTCTAATCCGGGTAACGTAAACGGAGTAAATGGTTCTATTCGGTATTTTAACCAGAATTCCTGGTCTAATGAATACATCCTTAACTTTAAGCGGAGCTACAACAAAGCCCACACCATCACCGGTTTGGCCCTGGCCAGCTTAAATCAATATACCGCTTTAAATAATGGCTATTCCGGTCGGTTATTGCCTAACGAATCTTTAGGCATAGATGGTCTGGATGAAGGCGTTTCGTTTAATCCTGTTTCTTCATCTAGTGTAGCCACTTTGGCCTCTTATGCTACCCGCTGGGACTACAACTATAAATCTAAATACATTATTACGGCCAACTTCCGGGCCGATGGTTCTTCTAAGTTTTCTAAAAACAAATGGGGCTATTTCCCGGGTGCAGCGTTTGCCTGGAACATGACCCGCGAAGAATTCTTTAACGACAAATTACCGTTTTTATCTAACTCTAAAATTAAATTTAGTATTGGTAGCAACGGTAACAATCGGGTAGGCGATTTTAGCTCCCGCCCCAGCTTACAGCAATCCCTCGACGGTTATTCTTTTAACAATGCTACTCCCACCTGGGCCGTATTTGTAAATAACGTGGGCAACCCGGATTTACAGTGGGAAACCACCGTGCAGAAAGACTTAGGTTACGAAGTTGGTTTCCTGAAAAACCGCGTGGAGTTAACCGTAGATTTATACCGCAAAACCACCAAAGACTTACTTTTATCGGCTTTATTGCCACCCAGCACCGGTTTCTCCAGCGCCTTTAAAAATATTGGCAGTTTAAAGAACGAAGGGATTGAACTGACCCTGAATACCGTAAACGTAGATAATGGTATCTTTAACTGGAACAGTAACTTTAATATTTCCTTTAACCGGAACGAAGTATTGGCTTTAACCAGAGGCCAACAGAGTTTAGCTACCGTTGCGGCTTTTGATGTTAGCTTTGGTTCGCCGTTGTACTTAGCCGAAATTGGTAAACCAGCCGGTATGATGTACGGCTTTATTTGGGAAGGTAACTACCAGTACGAAGATTTTGATAACCCGGCCCCTGGCATTTATATTTTAAAGCCTTCGGTGCCCGCCAGCGGCCAGGCCAGAAGCATTATTCAGCCCGGCGATATTAAATACCGCGATATTAACGGCGACGGCGATGTAACCGACCTGGATAAAACCATTATTGGCCGGGGCCAGCCCATTCATACTGGTGGTTTCTCTAACAATTTTGGTTATAGAGGCTTTAGCCTGAACGTATTTTTCCAGTGGTCTTACGGCAACGATGTGTATAATGCCAACCGCCTTTCTATGGAAGGAAACAGTAACCGCCGCGTAAATATTAACCAGTTTGCCAGCTACGTAGACCGTTGGACCCCCGAGAACCCCACTAACAGAAACTACCGCACCGGTGGCCACGGGGTTATTGGCCGGCACTCTTCGCGCGTGGTAGAAGATGGTTCTTACCTGCGCCTAAAAACAGTTTCTTTGGATTACAGTATTCCTAAAAAATACCTTTCTAAATATATCAGCAATTTAAGCGTAAACGTGTCTTCGCAAAATTTACTCACCTGGACCAATTACTCCGGTATAGACCCTGAAGCTTCTACCCGCAACCCAATTCTGGCTCCTGGTTTTGATTTCTCAGCTTATCCGCAGGCAAGAACCCTGGTGCTGGGCGTAAAAGCAGCATTTTAATTTATAAATTTAAGAAAATGAAAAAGATATATTATTTGCTCACGTTTGTGTTTTGCATGAGCGCCACATCTTGTGAGAAGTTCCTGGAAACGGAACCCACCGATTTTCTGGCACCAAATACCTATTTCCAGACCGAAGCCCAGATTGGTTATGCCCGGGCCGGCGTTTACAACCATATTGGGGCCAGTGGTTTGTGGGGTTCTATTGCTAATTATTTACTTGGTTTTACCGCCGACGAAGGGTATATGAACCGGGCCAACTTACCTATTGGTCCCTGGAATAATAACCACACGCCTTCCGACCAATATATTCTGTCGTTTTGGACTAACCTCTACAATGGTATAAACCGGGCTAACGTATTACTAGATAACCTGGATAATAACACTACCATTAAACAAGAGTTCCGCGATCAGGTACGGGGCGAAATGCTTTTTCTGCGGGGCTACTATTATTTTATGCTGGTGCAGAATTTTGGCGGTGTACCGTTAAAAATTAAAGCCACTTCTTCGGTAGTAGATGTAGACCAGCCGCGGGCTACTGCCCGGGAAGTTTACGACCAGATTCTGAAAGATATGGAAGCCGCTGAGCCTTTGGTGCCTGGTATTAAGCAAATTGGCTTTGGTGGCCAAGTTACCAAGTCGGCCGTACGGGGATTATTGGCCCGGGTAAACTTGCACATGGCCGGTCATCCGCTAAAAGATGCCAGCCGGTACCCAGAAGCACGTAAATGGGCCAAAATGGTAATGGACGATGGCGAAGCCGGACATGAATTAAACCCAAGCTATCCGCAGGTTTTTATTAACTATGCCGCCGATAAATACGATTATAAAGAAAGCATCTGGGAAGCAGAGTTTCAGGGTAACCGCTTAGACCAATACGTAGAAACTACCAATAATGGCTGGATAAACGGGCCGTCTATTCCCCAGGCAGCTGCTACCGGCCGTGCCGATGCGTATATGTTTTCTGTAGCCCCTTTACTGGATGTGTATGAGCCCGGCGATATGCGTAAATACTGGAACAACGCTTACATTGCCTATACCAATACTACTACCGTGGGTAGCAAGTCGCTATTAAATGAACCAACTGCGGCCCAAAAGTATGCTGGCCGGTATTCCGGTAAATTCAGAAGAGAGTACGAAACCCTTTTTCCAAAATCTCTGACTACCACGCCTATTAACATGCCGTTGCTGCGGTATGCCGATATTTTATTAATGTTTGCCGAAGCCGAAAATGAAATTAGCGGCCCAACTGCCGAAGCCATTGAAGCGGTAAATAAAGTAAGAAGAAGAGGCTGGGGGATTGGTGGTATTAAATCTATTACCGTTACCAACGGCGGCGCTGATTATACAGCGATACCTACCGTAACATTTAGTGGCGGGGGCCAAACCGTGCCGGCCGTAGCTACCGCGGTAAGAGGTACTTCCGGTACCAACTTAAATAAAATAACCAGCATTGGCTTAGCCCGCGATCCCAATGGCATTACCCTGAACCAAATAGGTAAATACACTTCGGCACCAACGGTTACTATTACCGGCGGGGGCGGCACCGGTGCTACCGCTACAGCTACCATTTACACCGAAGCCGATGCTGATGCGCCCGCCAACCAAATTAATTCTCAGGCCAATTTCCGGAAACTGATTCAGGACGAGCGCATGCGGGAGTTAAACTTTGAATATTTAAGAAAAGGCGACTTAATCCGGTGGGGTATTTACGTAGAAAACATGCAAAATGTGGGTAACTCCTACAGGGCTGCTTCAACCGATGCCCGGGTACAAGCTTTCACCAATACCGAACCGAAACACTTGTTATTCCCGATTCCGAGCAACGAGATTAATACCAACATCGCAATTATTCAAAACCCAGGCTGGTAATCCTTCCTAAAAACACTAAATTGTATATGAAACTCAAATTATATAGCATGTTACTGGGCGCTTTTTTATTAGCGTCCTGCGACAAAATAGAAGATATTGAAACACCGGAATTTGATGTCTCCGTGGCGCAGCCTACCTACAAAGTGGGGCAGGAGGTCCAGTTTAATTTTACTGGTGGCGCCAATATGATCGCCTTTTATTCCGGGCTGCCTTCGAACGACTACGATTATCGGGACGGCCGCGAAGTAGATATCAAAGATCAGGGTATTGATTTAGAATTTCAAACGGCAGTTTCGGGTGGTACCCAGGCGAACCAGCTATCAGTTTTAGTCTCTACCGATTTTAATGGCAATTACGACGACCTGAACGAAGTAAAAAAAGCAACCTGGAAAGACATAACCAGCCGGTTTGCGTACGGAACCAATGCTACTTTTTTGGTTTCCGGCACCAAAGAAATAACCGATTTGGTTGAGCCCGGCAAGCCGGTTTATATTGCCTTTAAATATGTAACCCGACCACAGGTAGCCAATGGCCTGGTGCGCCAGTGGCAAATTCAAAGTTTTCAGGTAAAAAGTAAGGCCACTTTTAATGGTGCCCCTTTAAGCATTGTAAACCAAGGCAGCGCCGGTTTTAGAATTGTAGATGAAAACAAAGTTAATGCTCCCGCCCGATCCAGCATAACTTCAACCCGGGTTACGCTTTGGGGTAATATTTACAACAACCCCGACGATCCGCGGTTTAACCCCGAGAATCCTATTTACGACAAGCTGAGCCCCAGCTACGACCCGGAAGCTAAATATGTGCCTTACGACCCCAATAACCCGTACAACGATTATCCGAGTGAGAACTGGGCGATCAGCAAAGCAATTGACTTAAGCAAAGTTGATTTAGGTCCGGATTGGTCAATTGCGGTGAAAGGCATGGAAACGCAGCCTAAATTATTTAACTATGCGTATTCAAGGCCGGGTACTTACAAAGCTTATTTTATTGCGACCAACTCTTCCATTGAAGGTGCTAAGCGCGTAATTAAAACGGTAGATGTTACCATTGAGCCTTAATATGCAGCCGTACCAAAACCAAAAGGCGGGATTTATTCCCGCCTTTTTTATTAACCCGAATTTATAGTAGGGCTCTTATGAGTTGGTTTATAAGCTTAAATTATTGCGATTCTGGTGCGTTTAGTGTAACACCTACTCGTTACATTTTAAGTTCTTAATGGAGTCTTTGGCAGGCGCAGAATTGTAATATTATTTGTAAGGCGCTTTACTCTTTTGTAGCAGTTCTCCCTGAGTTTTGCGGCACAACCTTAAATGCGTATTTACTTTAGTTCTTTTGCACTTATTTTACGCTCTTGCTATGCTTGGTAGTTTAATGCAAGTAATAATAGAAGAATATAAGTAATTTTTTATCCGCAGCTTGCTTCTTTAAACTGGGTTTATTAGTTTTAGCTTATACAAATACCCCACGCGTAATAGCTTTAAGTTTCTGCCATATTTTAAGTTCATTCAGGGCAAAGCCCGGGCAGGTTCACAAATACTTTTTACCCGGTAAATTTTAAGTGCCGGATTTAATTTTTAGTCTGTTTTTCTCCTTTTTCGGGTACGTACCCGGATTTGTTTTTAAAGTACTGGTAAGTGGCTTTCCCATAAACCAGATGGTATTTTAAAATATTTAAACCAGAACTAATACTTTAGTAAGCGCTGGCTTATTACCGGGTCGGCACCTAAAAAAGCAATATTTCAGAACCAATCTTTAAACTTTAAGGCCATGACCAACTTTTATCCTACTCCTCAAGATTACACACCTTTTTACCGGCAGCAATATTATTGGCTGTATGCTGGTAAACCGCGTTGGCTGGTACTATACGGGCTGCTGTTGCTGCTAATATTACCGGCTACCGGTAAAGCCCTGGATAACAAGGGCAGCGTACATAAAATAAACCAGGTAATTACCGGCCGCATTACCGATGCCACCAGCAACGAACCTTTGCCAGGCGTAAATATTATGATAAAAGGTACTTCTACCGGTACTACTACTGATGCTGGTGGTAGTTATTCGTTGGAAGTTGGCGGAACCGACGCCGTATTGGTGGTAAGTTTTATTGGTTATCTTAAAAAAGAAGTTCCGGTTAAAAATCAAACAGTTGTTAATATAAGCCTGTCGCCGGATATGGCTCAGCTCAGCGAGGTAGTGGTAATTGGTTATGGCACGCAAAAGAAAAGCGATTTAACCGGTTCGGTTGAACGGATAGATGCCGAAACGTTTAAAAACCAACCCATGACCCAACTAACCGATATGCTTACTGGCACGGTAGCTGGTCTCACGGCCAACCAGGGCGCTTCTGCAGCTGGCGGGAGTTCTCTCGAAATTAGAGGTAGAACCTCTTTAAGTGCTAATTCGGCGCCCATGGTTGTGCTGGATGGTGTAATTTACAACGGTAGCCTGGCCGATATTAACCCCAATGATATTCAGACGATTGATATTTTAAAAGATGCCAGTTCTTCGGCGGTATATGGAGCCCGGGCCGCATCCGGAGTAATAATTGTTACAACCAAGCGCGGCAAAACCGGTAAGCCCACCATTAATTTTTCTACTCAAATAGGCGTATCGCAGCCCACCAAAGATCGTAAGCCGCTTTCGGCCGAAGAGTTTCTTACTTTCCGGGGCGATTATTTTGCCGAAGGGGCCATTAACAATGCTTCAATTCCCAAGCATTTTTATACCAACCCCAATAAATTGCCCGCCGACATTAGTGTGCAGGATTGGTTAAAATACAACAGTAATCCCAACGCCGACGTGTATACCGAATATTTACAACGCTTAAACTTATACCCCACCGAGCAAACCAATGCGTTGGCCGGTAAAACCGAAGACTGGTATTCGCGGGTAATGGAAAAAGGCATCCGGCAGACCTACGATTTAAGCATTGGCGGCGGCACCGAAGATATTAAATATTTCTGGTCGGTGGGTTACGTAAACAATGAAGGTATTATTCGGGGCGATAAATACGCCGCTATCCGGTCGCGGTTAAACGTCGATTTTAAAGTAACAGACTGGCTTTCGGTGGGCGCCAATACCCAGTTTAGCGAACGCGACGAAAGTTCGGTTCCGGCCAATTTAACCCTGATGTATATTGCCAGCCCTTTTGGCAATATGTACAACCAAGATGGTACGCTTAATCTAAGGCCCCACGACGACCCCAGCGCTTACAACCCCCTCATGGATTATTACGGCCAGGATCGGGAAAGAAAAATTAATACATTGTTTTCGAGCCTGTACGCCAATGTTGGTTTGCCTTTAGGTATCAAATACAAATTATCGTTTCAGCCCCGGTATTCTTTTGCCACCGAGCGTAATTTCTGGGGCGAGCAAACCATTACCGGGTCGCAAACTTACCCGGGCGGTAGGGGTACCCGGCAAAACGACAAAACCAGTGAATGGATGGTCGATAATTTACTTAGCTGGAACAAGCAATTTAAAAATCACCAGATAGATTTAACTTTTCTGTACAACATCGAAAAGTTCCAGGGCTGGTCGGAGCAACAAGCCAACCAAAATTTTTCGCCCAATCCCAACCTGGGTTACCACGGCCTGCAGTTTGGCAATAATCCCTCTTTAACCAATAACGACACCAAAGAAACCGGCGATGCCTTAATGGGCCGCATTAATTATACCTTACTGGATAAATATTTATTTACCGCCTCTTTACGGCGCGATGGCTACTCGGCTTTTGGGCAGGAACAACCCTGGGCTTATTTTCCGGCGGCGGCCTTTGCCTGGAAAGTATCCGACGAAGATTTCTTTAACGAAAACTGGCTCGTTAACCGCCTGAAATTTCGGTTATCTTGGGGCGTAAATGGCAACCGGGCCATTGGGGCTTATTCGGCGCTGGCCCAGCTAGGCTCGGTTATCGATTACAGCGGCAGCAATATTGATGTAGGCGTAGAAAATACCCGCCTCTCTAACCCGGGTCTGGTGTGGGAGAAAACCAAATCTTTAAACTTTGGGGTAGATTTTGGCTTATTTAAAAACCGCATTGATGTAAGTGCCAATTACTACGTGGGTACTACCACCGACATGCTCATGAACCGGGTGTTGCCCACCATTACGGGCTTCCAGAATATTACCACCAACCTGGGCGAAATGGAAAACAAAGGTTTTGAGCTGAGCTTGGGTACAGTAAACGTTAATAATAAAAGCTTTAACTGGAACTCTGAATTTGTTTTCTCTTTTAACCGCAACAAGATAACCTCGCTTTTCGGCGATAAAGGCCAATACACGTTGCTGGGCGAGACCCGCAGCGGCGAACTACCCGATTTTACAAACAAGTGGTTTCCGGGCCAGGCCGTAGATGTGGTCTGGAATTATAACGTAACGGGCGTGTGGCAAATAGAAGAAAAAGAGGCCGCCGCAGTTTACAATATGTCGCCGGGCGATTTTAAGGCCGAAGATGTAAACAACGACGGTAAATACACTGATTTAATTGATAAACAGTTTGTTGGGTATACTACGCCCCGCTACAATGTAGGCTTCCGGAATAATTTTTCTTATAAGAACTTTACCGCATCGGTATTTATCCGGGGCGATTTGGGCCATATTTTACCGTTTAACCAAGCCCTGCAAGGTTCTTTATCGCACGACCGCCGCAACTACGAAGGCGGCCCTATGCCGTATTGGACTCCTGAAAACCGCAACAACGAGTATGCGCGTCTGCGACCCATCCACTCGGCTTACGGCGGCGGTTTAAATATTTATAAATCAGCTTCTTTTGTTAGAATTCAGGATGTGAATTTGTCTTACGCTTTGCCCACCGCAGTAACCGATCGGCTTAAAATGAATTCTCTCAGCGTTTTTGGTTCCGTTCGTAATCTGTACAGCTTCGATAAATGGCCTGGCTGGGATCCCGAATCGAGCATGACGCCCATGCCGCAAACGTTTACACTAGGCCTTAATTTATCTTTATAATCTTCAGGTAAAATATTAATCCGAAAATATATGAGCAACAGCATAATAAATAAAACCCGGCTTGGCTTACTGGTATTACTGGTGTGCCTGCAGGTTTCTTGCAAAAAAGATTGGCTGGAACCAGAACCGCTTTCGTTTTTTGCCCCTGGTAATGTGTACGTAAATGAAGAAGGTTTCGAAGCTCTGCTGGTAACCATGCGCAAAAGCTTAAAAGCCGAATTTTATGGTCAGTTTAATTACAATACCGCCGAATTTGCGCCCAGTGATTTGGCCATAACCGGTTACGTACCGGATTTTTCCATTAATACCCCTACTTCTTCGGATCGGGTACCTTACGGCCTCATGTTCGACCCAATTTACCGGTACATTAAAAATGCCAACGTGTTAATTTCCAGGATTGATGACATTAAATGGAAAGACGAGAAAGTTAGAAACAAAATACTGGCCGAAGCTTATTGGCACCGGGCGTATTGGTACTACCGGCTGGTGCATTCCTACGGCGATGTGCCGTTTATTGGCAAAGAATTAACCGGGGCCAAGCTCGATTTTTATACCCATTCGCGGTGGGCAATTCTGCAAAAAATTCAGACCGATATGGAGTGGGCTGTGGAGTGGCTACCGGTAACCGCCGGCCCCAGGATACCCACGCAGGGTACCGGCAATCATCTTTTAACCAAGATTTACCTGGCCAATACCGAGTTTGATAAAGCCATAGTGGCGGCAACCAAGGTTATTCAAGGTCCTTACTCCTTAATGACAGCACGGTTTGGTAAATGGGCCACCGACTCCAAACGAAATATTATTTGGGATCTGCATCGCCACGAAAATATTAATATCCCACAAAACACCGAAACCATTTTGGGTTTGGTAGATAGGTGGGAGGCACCCAACGGGGCCCGGCAAAACCAAAACCTGGCCGCTAACTTTATGCCGCATTACTGGGATGTGCCCGATCGTTCCGGTTCACGGGGCATCGTCTACCCCTCGGCCCTCATGGACACTTTAATGCGGGGACAGGGAATTATTACAGCTTCGCGCTTTTATCAGTTTAAATTGTGGGGCGATGCCAATTATACCTGGAAAAATACCCCCGATTTAAGAAGGGCCGATATTAACTGGATAGAAATGTCGGAAATAAAGTACAACCGGCCAGGCTCGCCTAACCTGGGCGAACGCATTCAGCAACTGTGGCCCAACAAAAGCGATACCACCATCCGGTGGTTTTCCTGGCCGCATTACCTCACGTATAACCCCTCTAACCAGGCCGAAAGTACCTGGAGCGGCGGCAACGGCGATTCTTACGTATTCCGGCTGGCCGAAACTTATTTGTTAAGAGCCGAAGCTTATTACTGGAAAAATCAGATGAGTCTGGCTGCCGATGACATAAATAAAGTACGGGCGCGGTCCAAAGCCCCTTTAATTTCCGCTGCCGATGTTACCATCGATTATATCTTCGACGAAAGGGCCCGGGAATTATATGCCGAGGAACCCAGGCATTCCGAAATGGTGCGGGTATCTAATATTATGGCTAAATTAAGTCTTAACGGCTATACCCTAAACAACATAAGCCAGAAAAGCTGGTGGTACGACCGGGTAATGCTATATAATGATTTGTATAAGAAACCGGCCGGTACCTGGTGGCGCAGCCAAACAGTTAGTATTAAGCCGTATAATATTTATTGGGCTATTCCGCAAAACGTAATTACGGCCAATACCATGGGCAAAATAAACCAGAATATTGGTTACCAAGGCACCGAAAACAATGTGCCACCCTTGCAAACCATAGAAGAATAACCAGATAGTTACCGCTAATAAATGACTAAGTTTTTATGCACCTGAGTAATATTCTGCTCACCGGCGTTAGACCCAAATAATGCGGCTGTCCAATATTAATGTAAAATTGGCTTAATACTTGTTCTTAACCAGAAGAATCTGACCTGCTTTTACGGGGGTTAGATTCTTCTGTATTTTAAGGAATTTAAACTGGGCTTTTAGGAATTATGTTTTGCCCAGTACAAAACCAATTGTTACAAAAAAAATGGATGCCGATATGAATAAAACGATTAAACTGTTGGATTTATAAAAATAGATTTTTACTTTCGGGTACGTAACCGTTACTTCGGGTACGTAACCGGAGAGTAAGAACTGTTGGTAAAAAAAGTAGTCTGTTCTAAATTTTTATACTTTACATCTTGGTTTAATCCGGCGCAACGGCGGTTTGGCCATGAGGCTTCGCGTAAGCCGTAAACAAATATTAAAAATCATTTAACGCAATAAATAATAATGCATTCTCAACACGACCCGATTCAGGTAGGTTTGGCTGCTTATGGTATGTCGGGCGCGGTTTTTCATGCTCCGCTCATTGCGGCTCATCCGGGTTTGCAGTTAAAAAAAATCTGGTCGCGTAGCGGTAACCAAAAAGCCCGCGAAAAATATCCGGTTGAGATTGTCCAGGATTTTGAAGAAATATTAAAAGATGGCGCCATTGAGTTGGTGGTTATTAATACGCCCGAGCACACGCATTACGAACTGGGCCGGCAAGCGCTATTGGCCGGTAAAAATGTTGTTATCGAAAAAGCTTTTACGGCCACCGTGCAGGAGGCCAAAACGTTGATTGAACTGGCCAAAGACCAAGGCAAAGTACTAAGCGTGTTTCAGAACAGCCGCTGGCACGGCGATTTTATGACCATTCAGGAAATTATCCGGGAAAAGTTATTGGGGCAGTTGGTGCAATTCGAAGCTCATTTCGACCGCTACCGTAACTTTGTTCAGGTTAATCGCTGGAAAGAAGAACCCCGGCCCGGCAGCGGTTCGGTTTATAACCTAGGTTCTCACTTAATTGATCAGGCTTTAATGCTGTTTGGTTTACCCCAGGCGCTGTTTGCCGATATCCGGCAAGAACGTCCGGGTAGTAAAGTAGATGATAGCTTTGAAATATTGCTGTTTTACCCAAACTTAAAAGTAATTCTTAAATCGTCTTATTTGGTGCGGGAGCCTGGTCCCCGGTATACTTTACACGGTACGCACGGTTCTTATGTAAAATACGGCACCGATCCGCAGGAAGCTTTTTTAAGTGCGGGATATTCGCCGCACCACGAAAATTATGGCCAGGAAGCGCCGGAGAACTGGGGTAAATTAAATACCGAAGTACAAGGCTTGCATTTTGAAGGCACGATCGAAACCAAAAAAGGATCTTACCTGGATTACTACGAAAATATTTACCAGGCTATCCGGCACCAGCAGGAATTGATGGTAAAACCAGAGCAAGCTTTAAACACCATTGCCATTATCCAGGCGGCATACCAAAGTAATTCCGAGAAAAAGGTAGTTGCGCTGGCCCCCAGCCTGGGATTTAACCTGAATACTGTAAATTTTTAAAGTATAATCCGGTGGCCGTTTTACTGTGGCCAGCTAATATTTCACCCAAGAAGTTACCCGTTCGCGCAAGATTAATCGCCATAACATTAAACAAAAAAAGATGAATCCTTTTATTACCCGCGGGAAAGCCTGCCTGTTAATGTTGTTTTTAACCATGGGTTCTGCCAGTATGGCCCAGCGTTATCCCGGACCGCTTACCCCGGAAGAAGCCCTGAAAAAATTTAAACTGGCCGATGGTTTTAAGATAGAGGTATATGCTGCTGAGCCTCATGTGTTTGACCCGGTAGCCCTGGAGTTTGATGAGCAGGGAAATGCCTACGTGGTAGAAATGCCCGATTACCCCTACGAAGTGGAAGCGGGCAAAGGCAAAGGCCGCATCCGGATATTAAAAGATACCAACGGTGACGGCCGGATAGATAAAGCATTGGTATTTGCCGAGAATGTAACCGAAGCTACGAGTATTTTGCCTTATAAAGGTGGCCTGATTGTAACGGCGGCACCGCATATTCTGTACCTGAAAGACACTAACAACGACGGTAAAGCCGACACGCGCGAAATATTATTCTCGGGTTTTTTCGAAAACAACTCCGAAGCCCAGATTACCAGCCTGCGGTACGGCATTGATAACTGGATTTACGCCAACAACCGGGGCCAGAATGGCACGGTAACTTTTAGCCGCAAGCCCGGCGCGCCGCCTATTTCGGTTAGAGGTGCCGATTTCCGGTTCCGGCTCGACCGGAACGAATTTGAACTGGAAACCGGGCCCGGTCAGTTTGGCCAGACGATTAACGACTGGGGTCACCGCTTTTTTACCGAAAACTCTATTCACCTGCAGCAAGCCGTAGTGCCCTGGCGGTATACCCACCGGCATCCGTACCTGGGCGTAACCAAAGCAGCCGTAAGCATTACCGACCACGAAGAAATTATGCACCAGGACACGCCACCGCCTTACTGGCGTGCCGAACGCACCCGGCAACGGAATAAAATGTACAAGGAAGCCAACATGAACCGCACCGAGTACGCCGAGGACCGGTTTACCGGCGCCTCGGGTGGTACGGTTTATGCCGCCGACGGCTTCCCGAAAGAATTTTACGGTAATATTTTTACCAGCGATGTATCGGGTAACCTAGTGCACCGCGATATGCTGGTGCCCCACGCAAACAGTCCTTTTTACGTAGCTAAGCGCGGCGATAAAGAAAAAGACCAAGAGTTTCTGGCTTCAACCGATTCCTGGTTCCGGCCTACCAATTTTACGGTTGGCCCTGATGGGTACCTGTACGTACTAGATTACTACCGTCAGCACATAGAAACGCCCGTTTCTATTCCGGATGAGTTAAAAGCCGACATGGATTTTATGGCCGGCAGCGACAAAGGCCGGATATACCGGATTTCTCCGACCGGTGCGGCCGCCAAGAAAATTACGGTTAACTTTAAAAATATGCCGGCCGCCAAATTGGTAGGCGAACTGGCCAACCCCAACTTGTGGTGGCGCTTACAGGCCCAGCGGTTGTTGGTAGAACGCCAGGATAAATCGGTGGTGCCGGCGGTTAAAGCATTGGTAACCAAAAGTCAGGATGCCCGCACCCGCGTACATGCTTTGTACGTGCTGGAAGGTTTAAATGCCCTGGATGCCCAGGTGGTAAAAGCGGGTTTAAGAGATACCGCTCCGGGCGTACGCGAAAATGCCTTAATCTTAGCCGAACGCTTTCCGGAATTATTCCCGCAGGTAGCCGAAAAAATTAATGATCCTTCACCCCGTGTGGCTTTTCAGGCTAGTTTAAGTGTAGGCGAATTTAAAAACAAAGAAGCTGTTACTACTTTGGCCAAAGTAGTAGAAAAATACGGACAGGAGCCCTGGTTCAGAACTGCTGTTTTGAGTTCCGATGCCGGTTCGTCGGCAGATATGGTGAAAGCCCTGGGGCAGCAAAATACTTTTTTCCAGAAAACCGAGCCCTGGAAAAGCACCTTTATGGAAGATCTTTCGGCGGTAATTGGTGCCCGTAACCAGAAAGCCCAGGTAAGTGCCTTTTTAGATTTACTCGTACAGCCCGCTCTGGATAAAGACGAAGCCTGGAAAAAAGCCGCTATTGCGGGTTTAACCAAAGGTCTAGCTAAGGCCGAAGGTGCCAATGCGCAGTTAGAAGCCGCTTTGAAAAATGTAAAAACCACTTCGGTTACCGAGGTAAATGCAGCTATCAAAGATTTAAAAAAGTTTTATTAATACCCTTTAAATAATTGCCTTTATATGAATAATCCTTCTTCGCGCCGAAAGTTTCTGCAAAAGTTTATATACACCGGTACCGCCTTTTTTAGCGGTGCGGCCATTTTAAGTTGCGGTGCGGCCAAAGCGGTAGCCCAGGATCAAACCCCGGCGGCAGCCGCCAATACACCCGAAACGGTAGCGCAAAATACGCCCCAGCAAAATAAACCGGCGGCTCAAAAGCCTGCCCAAACCGGCAAAGAACAAACTACGGCGGCTGACCCGTGCGACGATTTAACGGGGGTACCCGCCAGCGATATAGATAAACGCAAGAAATTGGCTTATGTAAACAAATCGCCGATACCGGATAGTAAATGCGGTAATTGCAGCCTGTATCTGCCTCCCGGCAAAGATAAACCTTGCGGTGGCTGCATGTTGTTTAAAGGTCCGGTGCGGGCCGGCGGCTATTGTACTTACTGGGCCCCCATAAGCTAAGCAGCTATATTATGGTTAGCCAGTAAGCTGTTAGTGCGCGGCAACAATAGAAATGCTGACTGGTTTTTGCCAGGAACAAGCCCAAGACAGGCATAGCGACAACCTCGATTTTAAAGCAAAAAATTTAACCTGATGAAAATATCTGTTTTAAATTTATTCCTGGTGAGTTCCCTGGCGGCGGGATTGTGGACCATTGCGGAACCTTTAGTTTTTAGCTCCGGGTTATTGCAACCAACCGAAAAAAAATCTTTCATTCCTTGGCAAACCCCTGTAATAAAAGAAATTGATCCCTCGGGTAATACGGGCAGTTCCCGGGCGGTAGTGGTAGAGCAGGTGCCCCTGGCCCATACTACCCAAATATTCCCGTTAAATCAAAAAGGAGAATTGGTAGGCAATGGCGATGTGGTAAAGCAAATAAACCAGATTTTTACCAATCTGGCACTGATGCTAAAAGAAGCCAATGCTTCCGCAAATAATTTGGTTAAGCTAAATATTTACCTGGCCCAAACCGATTTATTACCCCAGGTGCAGGCCCAATTAGCGCGTAAGTTTAAATCCGGTCCTAAACCGGCGGTTAGTTTTGTCGTCGGCGATTTGGCCCAACCCGGAGCGCTGGTTGCCCTGGATGCCATTGCGCCAATAGCTAAAATTACCGATAACAAAGCGGTTAAATATTCCCGTTCAACTTCCTTAAACCACCCATCTGCGGCTGCCCACGTGGCTGTTTTACCCGCCGGTGGGGTCGTGTACGTATCGGGGCAAGCCGATAAAGGCGCGTTGGCCGAAGCTACGCGGGGTACTTTGCAGCAATTAGCAGCTACACTGGCACACTTAGGTTTACGTCCGGAAGATGTAGTACAGTTAAAAGCATTTACCCAGCCGGTAACAGAAGCCGGTGTGGTAGAAAACGAATTTAAACAGTTTTTTAAAGGCAAAACTTTACCCCCCATTGTGTATGTAGACTGGGAAAGCAAAAGCCCGGTAGTAGAAATAGAATTAATTGCGGCAGCACCCATTACGTCGGCCCAGGCAACCCAGCAGATTGAATTTATTACACCGCCGTTTATGACCGCCTCGCCGGTATACAGTAAAGTAACTCGGATTAACCGCGGTAAAAAAGTCTATGTATCGGGGCTTTACGGTAAAACCGTGGCAGATGCCCAGGCCGAGGTAAGCGAAATATTTAGTAGCCTAAAGGATATTTTGCAGAAAGCCGGCAGCAATTTTAATTATTTGGCCAAAGCTACTTATTACGTATCCGACGATAAAAGTAGCACTCAACTAAACGAACAGCGGCCTAAATATTACGATCCCAAACGGCCGCCGGCCGCTTCTAAAGCCCAGGTAAAAGGCGTGGGCTTTACCGGTAAAGGCGTTACGGTAGATATGATTGGGGTAGTAGCCGAATAGAATGATTGGTAAAAAATAATTTAGCGGGCGTGTATTCCCGCCGCATTCCTGCTTTTTTATAATTTGCTTCCGAAATCTACATTCAGGGCAAACCGAGGTAATTAATTACAAACAGGTTTTGCCGGGATTTAGCTCTAAGCAGCAGCACTGCATAAAGCGGTTATTTCCCGGAAGAAAATTCTAAAAGCAGCAAAAGCCTGTTTACCAATTTTACAGTAAAATCAGAATATACCTGATGAGAAAATTATACTTTAATAGGTTAATGCGGTTGCGAATAATAGCTGCAGTTTGGGTATGTTTATTCGGCTTAACCGGTGCTACCGTTAAGAAAAATGCTGCCCAACCGCCCAATGTTATCTTGTTCTTCCTTGATGATATGGGGTACGGCGATTTATCGGTAACCGGTGCTTTGGGCTACAAAACGCCCAATATCGACCGGCTGGCTACTGAAGGTACCCGTTTTACTAATTTCCTGGCCACCCAGGCGGTTTGTAGTGCCTCCCGGGCCGCCTTACTTACGGGTTGCTATCCCAACCGGATTGGGTTAAGTGGAGCGCTAGGTCCGGGTTCGGCCATTGGTTTAAATCCCCAGGAAGAAACCATTGCCGATTTATTAAAAGAAAAAGGGTATGCTACGGCTATTTTTGGCAAATGGCACCTCGGCGATAACCAGGCATTTTTACCATTGCAACAAGGCTTCGATGAGTTTGTGGGCGTACCATATTCGCACGATATGTGGCCGCTGCACCCCAACCAGGCCAAGGCAAAATACCCAATTTTAAACCTGATAGAGGGCAACCAGGCTACTAAGCCCATTAATACCTTAGCCGATGCTGGTCAGCTTACCTCTACTATTACCGAACGGGCAGTAAGTTTTATTCAGAAAAATAAAAAAAAGCCCTTTTTTATGTACGTGCCGCACCCTTTGCCGCACGTGCCCTTGGCTACATCGGGCCGGTTTAAAGGCCAGAGTGAGCGGGGTATCTACGGCGATGTCATGATGGAGCTGGACTGGTCGGTGGGGCAAATAATGGCCGAACTGAAAAAGCAGAACCTGGACCAGAATACCTTAATAATTTTTACCAGCGACAACGGCCCCTGGTTAAATTATGGCGATCACGCCGGTTCGTCGGGTGGTTTCCGCGAGGGCAAAGGCAATTCTTTTGAAGGCGGCCAGCGGGTGCCTTTGCTGGTACGCTGGCCGGGCGTAGTTCCGGCTGGCCGGGTCAGCAATAAATTACTGGCTACCATTGATATTTTGCCCATGGTCGCAAAAGTATGCGGTGCCCGTTTGCCCACCAAAAAAATAGATGGTGTAGATTGGACGCCTTTACTCAAAGGCGATGACAGCCAAACCCCGCGCAATACTTTCCTTTATTATTACCGCCGCAATAACCTGGAAGCTGTCCGGAAAGGCAATTGGAAACTGGTGTTTACCCATCCGGGCCGCTCTTACGAAGGTTTTTTACCGGGCCAGAATGGTCAGCCCGGCGAAATTAACGAAGAAAGGGAGTTCCCGGCGGCTTTATACAACTTAGAACGCGACCCCGGCGAGCGCTACGATGTTAAAGCACAATTTCCGGATATGGTAGCAACCCTGGAAAAAATAGCCGAAGCGGCCCGTACCGATTTAGGCGATGATTTACAAAAAAGAACCGGACAGAATGTGCGTCCGCCCGGCAAAGTAGCTAAAGATTAGTAGACCTCAATAATATTAAAAATTTACTGGTAGGAGCAAAGTAGAACTCCAGAAAGTATCTAAAAACAAATTCATGATAAAAGGCGCCAAAGGGTACGTTTTTTTTATTTTGCTGCTGGTGCTTATGGTGCCGGGAGTAAAAGCCGTACCTCCTGGGCCGCCGGTAAAAAGAATAGCTACAACAAAAAATATAGTCCCTAACCCAAATAAAATATCCAGCCAACGCGCCGATGAATTATACGCCAAATTACCTACTACCGACCCTTGGGAAAAAACGCCGGACGCCAGTACCCTGGCCTGGGGCGAATCGGGCGTTTTGCGGGCTTTGGTAGATTTATACGAAGCCACCGGCGATGCTAAATATTTAGCAGAAGTAGCCCGACGTGGTGACCGCTTGCTAACCCACCGCGACGATAAGCGCGGCGTAGTAGATGGTTCGGGTAAAAGCCGGCCGGCCTGGAGTATGGCTTCTAAATACGTGGTAGCCACCGGTAATTTACTAAATGCTCACCAGCAACCCGTTATCCAATTAAAATCTACGCCCTCGGCCTACAATAATTTTACCACCGTAGAAGTTTTGCCGGCTACCACCGGCAAGGTTAACCGGTTTAACCTCCGGGTAAGTAACAGCCATTTTAAGCGGGAAGAACTTTTTTCGGATGTAAGCCTGAATCCGGAAGATGAAAGGTTTGTAGAGAAAATCGTAAACGACCCGCTGGCACCGTATTCGACCAAAGCGGGTAATTACACCGATAAATCAAATTTAATTCAGGTTAAAGTTACCACCAAAGTAGCAAAAGTGCCAATTAGCCAGACGGTTACGCTTAAACCTGTTCCGGTGGCTTTTATGGGTTACCTGGGCATTATATACGACCCCATGCTGCGCTTTGCCGAAATGGTAAAAGCAAACAAAGAACTAACCGCACTGGTGCCAGCTGCCAATCGTTTTATTCAGGCGGCCGAAGAATCGTATGCCGATGCCACCAAACGGTTGTGGCGCCAAGGCACCAAAGCCGATGGGGGCTATTATTTAACCTGCGAAAAAGGTGAGTCTTTCCCAGCCGATAATGTGGGCGCCCCTTTTAATTTTCAGGCCCGGCACGTTTGTGCCCAACTGGCGCTTTACCGGCTTACCGGAAAAAAAGAATATTTGCAACGTTCGGAAAGTATGCTCCGGCATTTTAAAAACCGGCTGCAGTACGATGCCGCTAAAGACTTATACGTTTGGTATTATTGGTTCGAGCCCATGACCACTACCGGCTGGACCACAAAAGATAACCTTTCGGCCAATGTTAAATATTTTCCCGCCGCACCTAATATCGAAGATGCCTCGCACGGGGTATTGGATATTGCTATGATTCAGGCGGCTTACAAAGCCGGCCTGGTTTTTACCGCTACCGATATGCAACGATTTGCGAATACATTCCTGCAAAACGTTTTACTACCCGACCGCTCGGGCGTGCGGCGCAAAGTAGACGGCAAAGGCGATGTATACGAACCTTATTTCCGGGCCATGCACGGTTGGCTGGAATTAGCTTCGGTAAATCCAGCGGTATACCACGGAATTCGGGCGGCCTACGAGAAATGGGAGGGCAACGACCTGGGCTTTTGTGCCGCTTTGCTTAAATGGGAAAAACAGGTGCAAGCCAAAGCAAGTGCTAAATAAAGTTATAGGTAGTAAATATTCCGGTTAAGCTTAAATATTATCTGCAGTAAAAGGGCAGGCGGTGTTACATGCAGGAATTCTGTAAGAAGATTAGGATTTAGGGAAAAGCCGCCCTGGTGGTGTTTTCACCTGCCAGTTTCCGGAATAATTCCGCGCAACGGTTAATAGAAGTAATTACTTGTGGTGCGAAAGTC
>NZ_JBMQUD010000152.1:0-153613 GCF_057359045.1 Adhaeribacter sp. | reverse complement strand
TTTACCATTAACCGAAATTGGTTTGCAACAAGCCCAGTTAGCCGCCGAACAATTAAAAAATATTACGTTTGATGCGGTTTATGCCTCGCCGCTGGAAAGGGCTTTTCGTACCGCGCAAATTGCGAGTGGCCGTGAGGATGTAAAAACCGACGAACGCTTAATAGAAGCTGATTTTGGCCTATGGGAAAGCAAAGCCAAAGAGGTATTTATTCCGGAAAACGAACAACTGTGGCAAAACTGGTGCGAAGACCCGGCCAATACCCGCGCGGGCGGAACCGGCGAATCGGCCCAGGAAATTGTAACCCGGGTAGATGATTTTTTCCAGGACTTAAGGCAGCAGTACCCCAGTGGCAACATTATGGTGGTGGCGCACAACGGCGTAAACCGCTTTTACCTGGCCTACAAGTTAGGCATGCCTTTAAAATATTACCGCCGGTTGGTGCTGGATAATTCTTCTATCACGCATTTCGGCCTGGACGAAACCGGTGAAATTTCGCTGATGCGCCTGAATAGTAAGCTGTAGTTAACTAAGAAGCTGCATCCTATTTCAATTCGAAAGAAATCAGGTGCCATTGGTGGTGTTATAACTGCCAATTCTAAAGCTTATGCCAGACCTCTTGCTGGTGAAAACACCCAGCAATGGCAGCGGTTTATTTTAATTTTTTATTGCTACACAGCTTCTTAGTAATGAAAAGTTAACCACTATGCTTCTTTGATAATATTCTGTTGGTATACCGATATAACGTATTGGATTGATAATTTACCAACACTGCTAATAATTCTGTAATCAATACCTAATATTTATTACCAGCTAACATGATTAAATATTTTAAACAGTTTACCCCAACCTTTGCCCGTCGTAATTTCCGGGTGTTGGCACTGGCCGCTATTTTTAGTAGTTCGGCGGGCCAGTTGTGGGCCCAAAAAGGCAAAGACCTCCATACCCTAAACCTGAAATCGCCGGCCGATTTACATGCTTTTTTTAAGTACACCGGTCAGGATGTGCCTTTAATCAGCGGGCACCGGGGCGGTATGGTCAAAGGTTTTCCGGAAAACAGCATTGCCACTTTCGAGAACACCCTGCGGCACACGCCGGCTTTTTTCGAGATTGATCCGCGCCTGACCAAAGACAGCGTTATTGTGCTGATGCACGATGCCACCCTGGAGCGAACTACTACCGGCAAGGGCAAAGTGTCGGATTATACCTGGGCCGAATTGCAAAAACTGAAATTAAAAGATATAGAGGGTAATATTACCGAACACCGGATTCCTACTTTAGATGAGGTAATTAAGTGGAGCAAAGGCAAAACCATTATCAACCTCGATAAAAAAGATGTGCCCTTAGCCATGACTGCCAAAAAGTTGCAAGAGCACCAGGCCGATACCTACGTAATGCTAACCGTACATAACGCGCAGCAAGCCAAATATTACTACGATCAAAACAAGAACCGTATGTTTTCCGCTTTTGTCCGGACGAAAAAAGAATTTGAGGACTTTGAGAATTCTGGCGTGCCTTGGTCGCAAATAATGGCTTACGTGGGCCCCACAAATAAACCGGAAAACAAAGAGCTCTACGATTTATTGCACGCCCGGGGCGTAAAGTGCATGATTTCGGCCGCCCCCACTTACGATAAATTAACCGATCCGGCCGCCCGTCGCAAAGCTTACCGCGAAACGTTCCAGGCCGGTGCCGATGTGCTGGAGTCGGATTTGCCTATCGAGGCCGCCGCCGCCATTCAGGATTTAATTCCGAAGAAGAGCCCAAAATTTAAATATTTCCAAAAGCCCGTTGGCGGCAAACCCGTTGGCGGCAAAGTAAAACTTTAAGCAAGGAGTTTAACAAGCGAAAAGCCTCACAGCAATGGCACTAATATTTTAGACCTTTATTCTAAAAAAGAAGAAAATAATGAAATCAAAATTTCTGTTTAGTCTGTTAATCGCACTCGTATTTACGGGGCAGGTTTTTGCCCAGAAAAAGTACGTTGCACCGGCTTTAAGTGATTCTATATCCTGGTCGATGATTCTGGTGCCCGATCCGCAGTCTTACGTAAAGTTTGAGCGCAACCAGCCTATTCTGGAACTAATGACTACCTGGATTAAGGAAAATGTAGAGCCGCTGAATATTAAAATGGTGCTTTGTACCGGCGATTTGGTAGAGCAAAACGAAATGATTAATCCCGAAGGCACCAAAGTAAACCAGCCGAGCAAATTGCAATGGGAATCAGTTTCGCGGTCGTTTAGTAAACTCGATGGCATTGTGCCTTTTATTACGGCCGCCGGTAACCACGATTACGGCTATTCCAATATCAGCTCCCGCAACACCAACTTTAATAAATATTTCCCGATTGATAAAAATTTTCAGACGCAAAAACTGGTGCGGGAAGTAACCCAAAATGCCGAAAAAATACCAACTTTAGAAAATGCTGCTTTTGAATTTACCTCGCCGCACGGCCAGAAGTTTTTGTTTCTTACCTTAGAATTTGCCCCGCGCGATACGGTTTTAGCCTGGGCTAAAGGCGTAGTAAACCTCGAAAAATACAAACAGCATAAAGTAGTGGTTTTAACCCACTCTTACATGAATGCCAAAAATGAGCATACCGTAAAAGAGAACTATTCCATAGCCGAAGGGAATTACGGCGCCGCTATCTTTCAAAAATTAGTGCAGCCGTCTAAAAATATACAGCTGGTATTTGCCGGCCATATTGGCGCGCCCGATAAACCCAAAGAGCACGTGGCTTTCCGGACCGATACCAACGCCGGCGGCAAAAAAGTGCAGCAAATGGTTTTTAATGCCCAGGCCCTGGGTGGCGGCTGGTACGGCAATGGCGGCGATGGCTGGCTGCGCATTCTGGAGTTTTTACCCGACGGCAAGACCGTAAAAGTAAGAACCTTTTCGCCATTCTTTGCCATTTCGCCTACTACGCAGCAACACGCCTGGCGCACCGCTAATTACGACGAGTTCTCGTTTGCATTGGATTAAGAAAAAGCTAAAAAACGCTTATAGCAGCTTTATAGCACATTTTTCAAACCAAAAGCGGCCGCTCTTTTTATAGCGGCCGCTTTTGGTTTAGTAGAATTTCTTAAGTAGTAGGTTAAATAAAATCCAGGTAAATTTCTTTTTCCCGGTTTACTTGCCGCTCCGTTAAAAGTGCTTCCACGTCCTGGTGAAAAGCGTGTTGCATCATTTTAATTACCTGGTACTCCGAAAGCTTTTCTTTCAGATACTGGTTTAAGGCTACCAAAACATGAACTTCTTCTGCCTGGCTGGTGGCCTTTTTAATACCCGCCAGTCCTGATGCTATGTACAGAAATTCTGGGTATCTTTTGGTGTGGGTATTAACGGTGTTGCTTATTTTTTGAAAAATAAAAGCTAAGTCCGAAATTTCTTCTTGAACCAATATAGCTGCCATGTGCTTATATGAGTTAAAATTTTAAAGTCTTTTTAAGGTGTTTTTTATTTTTACAAAATTAAAGATTGCTTTCCGATTCTGAAATACTTCGTATAGTCCAATTTAAAGATCTTGTAGTGTTCAGAAAAGAATTTTTGTTCTGAAAGCATAAAGAACAAAAAGTTAGCCAATTATTTATCCAGGATTTTTTATTTTAATATATTTAAACTCGTTAATATATTAAATAAATTATATTTATAGAAATTGCTTTAAATACAAATACAATGCCCGACCAAAAAGATAAATACAGCTTTTTCGAAAACGTTTTTGAAGTAGTAAAACTAATTCCACCGGGGCGCGTAACCTCTTACGGCGCGGTGGCGGCTTACCTGGGTAGCAAAGGTTCGGCTCGTATGGTGGGGTGGGCCCTAATTAGCTCACATAGCCAGAATAAAAATATTCCGGCTTACCGGGTAGTAAACCGACAAGGCCTGCTTACAGGTAAACAGCATTTCTCTACGCCCACAGCTATGCAGGAAAGTTTGGAGCGCGAAGGGATACAGGTAGAAAACGACCAGGTAGTAGATTTTCAGAAATTATTCTGGGATCCCGCCAAAGAGCTTTTATAAATTCAGCTATACTGCTTAATTAAGGTACATCTTACCGGCAGATAAAAATAATATTCTTCTGTTATTCTGTTTCGGACCGGATTATTTTGGCTAATTCGCCGGTAAGGTTTAAACGCGAATATTTCTGGTAATTAACCATGGGCAAATCCAGGTTAGAATTTATTTGCCAGGCTTGGCTCAGTTGGTCCAAGTAATCAACCATTAAGTCGTAGCCCGCATAATGAAATACCCGCCCGGCGCCGCATTCGTCAATAATATGGTCGGCATCGCTGTGGATGGGGCCAATGCAAATAATGGGTTTGTTGGCGGCCAAATATTCAAATATTTTACCCGGCAAAATACAGAGGTTATTTTCTACATCGGGTATGCCCATGAGCAACACCGTAGAATTTAGCAAATACTTAACCGATTCTGTATGCGGAACAAAAGCAATTTGCTCCGTTATATTTTGTAAACCGGCAGCTTGGAGCTGGCTTTTTACTTCGTCCGAAATTTTGCCCACAAACCGCAACTGGTAAGTAATAACCGGGTGCAAAGTTATTACGTGAGCCAAAGCCTTCAGAAAAGTTTGAATATTATAAATTTCGGTTAAGGTACCGGTATACGTAATTACAAATTTATGAGTAGGTGGTTCCGACGGTAAATTAAAATCTTCTTCGTCGTAGCCATTAGGAATAACTTTTATTTTATTCGCATCCAGCGAAGTAGATTTGCCCAGGAAAAGCCGTTTGGTATCGGTACTGGTTACCAACACCGCATCCGCTTTTTCTAAAACCGTTAGTTCGTATTTCTGATCTATTTTTCTGGCCCAGGCGGTATGGTTTAATTCTTTGTAATAATAAATATCGGTCCAGGGATCGCGCAAATCGGCAATCCATTTAATATTAAATTTTTTTTGCAGTTGCAGGCCAATTAATTGGGTAGAGTGGGGCGGACTACTGGTAATAATAGCTGTATACTCGCCGGTAGCCAGTAATTCTTCGCAGGCGGCTAAAGCATATTTGTTCCAGCCAATCCGGGCATCCGGAATAAATAAATTGCCGCGCAAAAACTTAAAAGCTTTCTGAACCAGGCTGCTCTTTTTTTCGTTTGCAAAACCGCCGTACGGAATTTCTTTTTTTCCGGTTAACTTTTTATAATATTCAAAAGGCTCGCTCGTCGATGTCCGTATTACGTTTACGTCGGGCGGAATATCGGCGGCCAATGAGTTATCCAGTACGGCGTAAGAAGCTTCCTTTTCCGAAACGGTTACCACCGTGGGTAAAATATTAAAGGCTGGCAGGTGTTTTACAAATTTAAGCCCACGCTGTACCCCGGCTCCGCCCGAAGGCGGCCAGTAATAAGAAATAAAAAGTACTTTAATATTTTCTTTTTCGGGAGAAGAATTCAAGCCGCTGTTGTTATAATTGTATAAAATTAGCTAACATTTTACCGGGCAATATACACAGCTTCGGGTAAAAAAGTTAAGTTGTTTTCTTAAAATTTGCGTATTTTTGAAAATCCAAAGCCATTATTAGTATATGTTTGATAATTTAAGTAATAAACTAGACCGGGCGTTTAAAACCCTGAAAGGCCAGGGCAGCATTACCGAGATTAACGTGGCCCAAACCATTAAAGAGGTGCGGCGGGCATTGGTAGATGCCGACGTTAATTACAAGGTAGCCAAATCGGTTACAGATAAAATAAAAGACGAGGCCATGGGCCGCGACGTTTTAATTGCGGTATCGCCGGGGCAGTTAATGGTTAAAATTGTGCACGAAGAGCTTACGCAGCTTATGGGCGGCGAAAAGCAGGACATTGTGCTCAAAGGAGATCCGGCAGTAATTTTAATTGCGGGTTTACAAGGTTCTGGTAAAACTACCTTTACCGGTAAGCTAGCTAACTTCCTTAAAAAACAACACCGCAATGTATTAATTGCAGCTTGCGACGTGTACCGGCCGGCCGCGATTGACCAGGTAAAAGTGTTGGCTGAGCAGGTTGGCGTAGAGGTTTACAGCGAAACCGACAACAAAAATCCGGTACAGATTGCCCAGAACGCTATTGATTACGCTAAAAAGAATAACAAAAAAGTAGTAATTATAGATACCGCCGGCCGTTTGGCAGTAGATGAGGCCATGATGCGCGAAATTGCCGAAATAAAAAATACCATTAAACCTACCGAAACCTTGTTTGTGGTTGATTCCATGACCGGTCAGGATGCGGTAAATACGGCAAAAACCTTTAACGAACGCATTAATTTCGACGGGGTAGTATTAACCAAACTCGATGGCGATAGCCGCGGGGGAGCGGCCTTGTCTATTCGGGCAGTAGTAGAAAAGCCGATTAAATTTATTAGTACCGGCGAAAAAATGGAAGCCCTCGACTTGTTTTATCCTGACCGAATGGCGCAACGGATTTTGGGTATGGGCGACGTGATATCTTTAGTAGAGCGGGCGCAACAATCCTTCGACGAAGAAGAAGCTCGCCGGATTAACCAGAAAATTCGCAAAAACCAATTTAATTTCGACGACTTCTTATCGCAACTGGAGCAGATAAAGAAAATGGGCGACATCAAAGATTTGGTGAGCATGATTCCGGGCGTTGGTAAAGCCATGAAAGACGTGGAAATAGACGAAAACGCTTTTAAACCCATCGAGGCTATTATTAAATCGATGACCAAAGAAGAGCGCGCCAACCCAGATATGATTAGCGGCAGCCGGCGCAATCGGATTGCCAAAGGCAGCGGTACTACCATTCAGCAGGTAAATAACCTCATGAAACAGTTTAATGACATGCGTAAAATGATGCGCAACATGAATAAATTTACCGGCAAAGGTGGCGCTTTAGCCAAAATGAAATCGATGGGGCGCGGTTAATATTTTGTAAATACTAGATTTAAAATAAACCAATAAAAAAGGCTGTAAATACTTACAGCCTTTTTTATTTTCTCAATGTTTAATCAATACCAAAAGTTACCTTATACGATTACTCTATAATTTTAATTACTACTTATCAGCGGTGCTAAAAAAAAATCGCTAAAAAATCAAAGCAATACAATCATTTTAGTAATCGGTGCGATCGGTTTTGGCGCTCCATTGTTCAAAAGCACGCTGGGCTTCTTCGCGCAGCATCTGGTACATGGGTATGGCGCGATTTTCGCGCGGAATGGCTAATTCATCATAAATAAACTGATCATCGAAGCCTACTTGGGCGGCATCTTGTTTGGTGTTGCCAAAATATACGGCTTTGGGCCGGGCCCAGTATATGGCTCCTAAGCACATGGGGCAGGGCTCGCAACTGGTATATAATTCGCAGTCGGCAAGTTGGTGGGTATTCAGGGCCGCACAAGCTTTCCGGATGGCATCTACCTCGGCGTGCGCCGTAGGATCGTTAGACGAGGTAACATTGTTATACCCCCGCGCAATAATTTCGCCGTTACGTACTACAACGGCCCCAAATGGTCCGCCAAAACCTGCCTCCATTTTTTCTACCGAAAGCCTGATGGCTTCCCGCATAAACTTTTCCTGTCCTTCCATGCTGTTCTTACTATAATATTTTGCCCGGAAATATACGTATAAAGCTTTACCGCTGTAGCATTTTTAGTTCGGTTTGCAGTTCTTGCACTGCTTGGTCGCAGATGACCTGGGCACGCAGAATCAAGGGCATGATCTTGTCGGTGTGGTCAGGTTTTTGGGCTAATGCCTGCAAGTCAATTAGAATGCTTTCCAGTTCCTGGTTGCCAATTAAAACTACCGACGATTTCATGCGGTGCGCCAAGGTTTTAACTTCGGGCCAGTTAGCCGCCTGTGCCATTTCTTTTAATCGACTTACGTTAGCAGGCGTTTGCTTAATAAACATATTAATAATTTCCTCAATAAATGCCGCGTCGCCCTGAGCCATGTTGCGCAAATACGCTAAATCTACATATTTTTTTTGTTCAATTGGCGGCTTTGGGTCCGGGTTTACCTGGGGCAAGGATTTTGTTTTTGGCAGCACCAGGGCTGCAATTTCCTGGAGCAAAACTTCGGCCTTAAACGGTTTAGACACGTACGCATCTGCACCTGCTTTCTGGCATTTTTCTAATTCGCCGGTAGTGGCATGGGCCGTTAAAGCAATAATAGGGGTTTTACTTTTGGGGGTTTTGCTTTTCCGGATATAGTCGGTGGCTTCGTATCCATCCATTTCCGGCATTTGCATATCCATTAATATTAAATCGTAGGTCTGCTGGTTAAAATATTCCAGCGCTTTTAATCCATTCTCGGCAATATCAATGGTAAAACCCCAGTCGGTAATTATTTTTTTTACCAGCAACTGGTTTATTTCATTGTCTTCGGCAAGTAACAAATGTAAAGAGCCCAATTCAGAGGCTTTAAGTGATACGGGTACTTCGGGTGCCGCTACCGGAATTGCGGCTGCTTTGTTAAAGGGCAACCGGAAAGCAAAAGTAGTGCCTTTGTTATGCTTACTTTCTACTTTTATGGTGCCGCCCTGTAATTCTATCAGTTGTTTAGAGATAGTAAGGCCTAAACCGGTGCCGCCAAATTTTCGGCTGGTATCGCTGCTGGCTTGGGTAAAGCTTTCGAAAATAGCGTTAAGTTTTTCTTCCGGAATGCCAATGCCACTGTCTTTTACCGTAAATTCTAACCAAATAATATCGTCTTTTTCGGAAATTACCTCGGCTAAAACTTTAATTTGGCCGTTTTGGGTAAACTTAACGGCGTTGCCAATTAAATTATTAAGTACCTGCGCTAATTTACCCGGATCGCCGCATATCATTTCGGGTACATCGGCATCAATAATTACTTTAATTTTATTATTTCTTTCCTGCGCCTGTGTTTCGAATAATTGCAAAGTTTCGCGCAAAATAACTTTGGGGTTAAAATCTGTTTCCTCAAAGTCTATTTTACCAGCATCTATTTTAGAAAAATCAAGAATATCGTTTATAATAACCAGCAGTTTATCGGCCGAGGTCTGGATAGCTTTTAAAAAGCGTTGCTGTTCGGCGTCTTGCACCATTTTCTGGAGTACACCGGTTAAACCAATAATCCCATTCATGGGCGTTCTTATTTCGTGACTGATATTGGCCAGAAACTGCTCTTTTATTTTAACCGATTTTTCAGCAATAAGCTTGGCTTTGGTTAATTCTTTTTCTATTTGTACCCGTTCGGTTATATCCTGGCCCGTAATAATTACATAGGGTTCTTTGCCGGGTTCCTGGTACAACACGTTTTGGTAAAGCAAATATTTCCTTTTATCGCTGTTAATGTTTACAAACGGAAAAATACCAGACCCTTGTTTTTTTTCTTTAATATTCTTGAGGTACTCGTTAATATTGTCGGTTTTGGAGCTATTTAAAAAGTCTAGGAAGTTGTGATTTACCAATTCTTCGGCGGGAATTCCTACCATAGCAGCGCCAGCCTTATTTACCGAAATAATTTTGCCGTCGAGCTGGTGTGTACAAATAAAACTCTGCGCGTTATCGAACAGCGTACGCAAAAGTTTTTCGCTCGAATAAAGCGCCTCTTCTATTTTTTTTCGCTCAGTTATATCGGTTAGAGTGCCTAAAGAGCCAATAACTTCGCCGCCAGGCCCTAACAACGGACTGGCACCAATTAGGAAGTGCAAAACAGCGCCTGCTTTATTGGTAAGTGATAATTCGTACTGATCAGAAATGCGCTGCTGGCGCAAATTATTTTTCTGCTCAATTATTTGGCGGTTATGTTCGTCGGGCACAAACATGTAAATTGAATTGCCCACCACCTCTTCTTTGGTGTAGCCCAGGAGTTCACAAAGCCGTTTGTTGGCAAATAAAATGGTTTGATCTAAATCTACGTGCAGTACGCCCTCGTTCATGGTTTCAATAAGCATCCGGTAGCGCTCTTCGCTTTCTTGCAGTGCGTGTTGGGTGCTTATCCGGTCTGATATATCCTGAATGGTGCCGACTACCTTTGTAACTTTACCTATTTCGTTCTGGATAGGTGTGCCGTTGGCCGTAATGTATTTAGTATTGCCTTTGGCAGAGATAATGCGATAATCTACATGGTAGGTAGTTTTAGTAGCCAGGGCATGATCAAATATTTGTTTTCGGTAGGCAAAATCATCCGGATGAATAAAGCCCAGAAACAATTCGTAGGAGGGTTCTGTATCCAGGCCTATTTCGTAGATACGGTAAATCTCTTCCGACCAGGAGAGCGTATTGTTTACAAAATCAAGCTGCCAGTTACCCAGCTTGGCCAATCTTTGTGCTTCTTTAAGCCGGGTTTCGCTTTGTTGCAAGGCTTCTTCAGCCGCTCTTCTTTCTTTTTCAGCTTCAAATACTTTTAATGCATTTCTTACACTATGCGATACACCCTCTGGTGTAAGTAAATTTTTGGAAATATAATCCGAAGCACCGTTACGGATAGCCTCAATGGCTAAGCGCTCGTCGCCTTGCGAAGTAACAATTACAATGGGGGTTATAATACCTAAATCGCGGATTTGTTTAAGTAAAGCTACGCCGTTGGTATCGGGTAAAACGTAATCGATAAACATGCAATCGTATTCCCGGCTGGAAACCAAAGCCAACGCCTGGCTACCTTTTTCGGCAGTATCGATGGAGGCAGGTATTTTGGCTTTGGCTAAAGAGCGCTGAATAGTCATTCGATCTACCTCGTCATCATCGATAATTAATAATTTAATGAGGTCTTCCGGCATTGTATTTAAATATAAGTCTAATAGTTGGCAATGTAATATAGCTTGTTATTGTATTAAACTCCTTTAATGGGTAAAATACTAAAATAGTAAGTTTTGCTAAATGATTTAAATTGAACTATACTAATTTTTGTAGTAACAAAGGGCTTAATATCTGTTAGTATGGTTTAAGAGGTAGGTCTTTCACAGAGCTTCCAGTAACTGTTTAGCGTTGACATAGATACCAAAAATTTCTCGAACGATAGGGGTTTTAAAATATAACCGGCTACGTTTAAATTATAGGCATTTAATTTATCGCTGTCTTCGTTCGAGGTGGTCATTACAAATACACTAATCCGGCGTAATTTTTCATCGTCCCGCAGCTCTTGTAAAAATTCCAGACCGTTCATTTTAGGCATGTTTATATCTAGAATAATAACGTGGGGGCGGGGTATTTGGCCAGCCCTTAACATCTCCAGTGCCTCTAATCCGTTCCGGGCAATAAACAACGGATTATTAATATTGTTTTTTCTGAAAGCCCGCTGTACATTCATAATATCTACTTCGTCATCCTCAACCAGTAGAATATTTATTAAGTTTTCTTCAGCCATATTGTAAAATTAAGGTTTTTGGATTATTTTTAAAGGCCAGCATAAAATAAAATTTGCGCCGGTAGTAATATTTTTATCTAATTCTAGGGTTCCTCCTACAAAATCTATAATTCGTTTTATTAGGGTTAAACCTGCCCCTAACAAATGAGTGTTATCTTTGCCTAAGCCAGTATAAAAAATATTAAATATTTTGTCTTGTTGTTCCGGTAATATGCCCTTGCCGTTATCAGTAATTTGCAATTGAATAAATTCAGAACTGGTTTGGGCTGTAACAATAATTTGCACATGTATGCCCGGATTGTGGTTAATCGCATTACTGAATAGCTGCTCCATAACGGTTTGTAGCTTATCGGTGTACGTAGTAATTGCAGGTAAATTAGCCGGAATAGAAAAGCTGACTGGTTCGCCGGCAAATTGTGCGGCTATATTTTCTATAAAAGGACTAAGTTCAATGGTCTCGATTTGGAGGTTCATACGGGCTACCCGCGATAAATCCAGAATGGCGCTGAGCATTTTATCTAAACGTACCGAGCGATCGCGCAGTAGTTTTAAATTATGCTGTACTTCGGCGGGTATATTTTCTCCCAAATCGTCTTCTACCCATTCGGCCAAATTATTAATAGCCCGGATAGGCGCTTTCAGGTCGTGCGATACCAGGTAAACAAAATCGTCGTATTCTTTTTTTACCTGGGCCAGCTCTTGCCGGAGTTTGGTTGTTTCATTTTCAGTCATGGGTTTTTACGGGGGCGTTATACTGGTTGTGGGTGAGGCACTGTTTGGGTCAGGGGCCAGGTAAAAATAAAAGCTGTTCCATTACCTGGGGTAGATTCTACCCATATTTGGCCGTTTTTTTCTTCAATTATTTTTTTTACAATGGCTAAACCAATGCCGGTGCTTTCGCGGGTATCGCGGGCTTCTATGGTTTGGAAAACCCCGAATATTTTTTCGTGGTACTCTGCCGGAATGCCAGGGCCATTATCCTGTACTTTAAATTTATATTGTTGGGGGTTGCCGCTAATGCTTATTTCTACCAGCCCTTCTGGATTATCGTTGTATTTAATAGCATTGCTAATCAGGTTTACCAATACCTGCTGCAACAATATTTTTTCGGTGGTTATAATGTATTCGGTAGTAGGTAAAGAAAAGGTAAAGTTTTCGGGCGGCGCAATAGACTCAATTATTTCAGCTAAAAGATCGGGTACGTTAAAAGTAGATTTTTCAATTTCTTGCCGGCCAATACGCGAGTAAGCCAAAATGCCGTTAATCAGGTTTTCCATGCGGTGTACCCGTCCCCGCATTAAAGTCAGGTTTTTCTGAATATCGGGTGTAGTTTCGCCAATATCTTCTAAAATCCATTCCGATAAATTATTCAGGGCCCGGAGTGGTGCTTTTAGGTCGTGCGATACCACATAGGCAAACTGATCTAGTTCCTGGTTCATTTTATGTAACCGGTCAAAACTTTTCTGCAACTTTATGGACATACGGTTCATATCCTCCGACAAACTGCTTAGTTCATCGTGGTGCGTATCGGTTAGCTTTACATCAAAGTTTTCACGGGAAAGGTTTTTAGCCAGGTTTTTCATCGAAACTATTCTATTATGTATAGACCGGCTGAGCAAAAATGTGGTTATAATACCGGTAGCAACGGCGGCTATAGTTAAAATAGTACCAATTAAGTCGGTGGTTTTCTGCGACTGCTTCAGTTTAGTTAACTGCGCCTGCCGGTTTGTAATTTGAGCTTTGTCAATAAGTTCCAGCGATTCCCGTATGGCGTCTATCCGTATCCTGCCCCGTTCCAGGCTGTACGAGTCGTTTAATAAGCTATTATATGCTCGTTGGGCCTGTACACTTTTGTTTACTTTTTTGCGGGCTACAATCAGGGGTTGAGCAATAGAGTCGTTCCAGAAATTAAAATTGGTTTCGATATTTTGTATTAAAACCAGATTTTCCGAATTTTGCCCTAAGTGGTTTTTTAATTTATTTAGCTCCTTGTGGTACTCGTTTAAACCTTCGTAATACGGTTCAAGAAAATTTTCTTTGCCAGACAGCAAAAAACCACGTAAGCCGGTTTGGGCATTTAAAACGGCCCGCAATAAATTATCGTTGGTTTTAATAACTTCTGAACTGTGTAAAACCTGTTCCAGGGTAAGATCGGCTTTGTTTGATTGCCGGAAATTAATAACACTAACAACAGCAAAAACAAACAAAATAAAACCAATGCTGAGATTAATTTTGGTAATGAGCTTCATGAAAATATGCGCAAATTTGGCTAAGGCTAAAGGTAAGTATTATTTTTACCTTTAAACTGCCTTCCGGAGAGAATAGTTATTTTTTAATATTTAAAATACAGGTAAATTGCTACTTTAAACTTAAAGTAAAATTACAATAATAAACGCATTAAAGAACCTAAACCGCCATAAAGAGGCAAGCATCTGCGGGAAGTTAATAATTAAATTTATTAGAATTTTTAAACAATCAGTAAACTTTATACGGCTGCGGCAGTTTAACCCTTAGCCTGTGTAAAATTAAATATTAAAATATATGCAGGAAGGAGCAGATATACTTGGTCGTGCTTTACGGGATTATTTAAATGGCGAAGAAGTGCCGCCTATTAAAGTGTATTCGGATATTGCCGAACCGGATGATTTAATTGTAAGTTATTTTTTCCGGGAGTACGACCAGATGCCCGAACTGGAAAAACTGGCCTTAGACCAATGTAGGGGTAAAATAGCCGATTTAGGGGCAGGAGCCGGTAGTCATGCTTTGGCGTTGCAAAATAAAGGTTTTAACGTAACTGCCTATGATATTTCGGGCGGGGCTTGCGCCGTAATGCAGCAGCGCGGTATAAAACAGGTAAAAAAAGGCAATGCGTTGCACCTGGGTACCGAGCGTTATGACACCATACTGATGTTGATGAATGGCTTGGGCTTGGTAAATAATATTGATGGATTAACTTATTTTTTAAATCATATTAAGCAAAACCTTGATCCGGGCGGACAAATTATTACCGATTCATCAGATATAACTTACATGTATTACGATGAGGAAGGCGCATTGCATATAGATTTAAATGCCGAGTACCACGGAGTAGTTACGTACCAAATGGCTTATAAGAAAGTAAAGGGTGCACCATTTAACTGGCTGTTTATAGATTTTCCGGTTTTGGCCGATTATGCGGCCCAAGCAGGTTTTAATTGCGAGTTATTAGCTGAAGGAGATAATTATAATTATCTGGCTAAACTTACCCTAATTAATTAAATGCATTGGGGCATTGTTTAGTAGTTTAAAGGTAAAATATTGGTTTTAAAGCTATATATAAGCTTTATACTTTATAATAGAAAAGAAAAAATTTAAGAAATAAGCTGTAGCCTTATTAGCACTCAGCTTGATAAATTATAATTAATATTTACTGTGCTGCTGGCCACAAGGCAGCAAAAATTTATGTGCAAAAATTTAGAATGGCAGCCAATAGTCGAGGAGCTTCTGCAACATACTGCAGAAGCAACTTTGATATTTGATCCGTTTTTTAAGATAGTAGGTGTAAACGATATATTTTGCAAATTAATTGGCCAGGAAAAAAACACCATTATTAACCAAACCGTAGAGGCTTTTTTTCCGGGCTTGGTTATCTATGACCCAGCTGCTACTCCCGCCAAATCTGCCGGTGAAAAAATATACCATACCATTGGCGTAAGTAATTACGAAGTAAAACTGAAGCAAATTTTTTCGGATTCCCGGCAAATACAAGCAGGTTTTATACAGCTTGTGCCGGTAAACCAAGAAATAGCAGGTATTTGGCAGCCCGCCTTGTTAAACCATTTACTCGAGCAGGCAACTTCTGGTTTAGCGGTTTTCGACCCCAGCGGTGCTGTTTTGTACACCAATAGCTTAATGTTAACTTATTTGGGCCTAAACCCTAGTCAAACCCCAATGGGTAAAAGCTTAGCCAGTTTGTTGCCGGCTGCAAATAAACCCGAATTAGTAGCTGGTATAAAAAAAGCCATCAAAGGAAAATATGTAGTATTACCAAAATTAAATTTCTTAAATGATAATAATTTTTTTCGGGTAAAGTTTGAGCCTTTGCTAAGCCAAAACCACCAGCTAACCGGCGGTATTATGGTATGGCAAGATATTACCGCCTTAGAACCACCAACCAACCAACCCGAACCCATGGGTTTACCAGTAATTGTAAACGCAGAATCATTGCTTACCATTTGGATAACCCAAATAGAAGAACGAAAAAGAATTGCCAGTAAAATTCACAATAGTTTAGGCCAGATACTCTATGGCTTTAAAATGGAGTTTCTCAAAAGGGGGAAAGTTTTGCCCGAAAAATCAAGAATATTTTTGACCAACTTAATAACCGAAGCCATAAACGAGACCAAATTTATTTCTTTTGAGCTCATGCCGGCTATGCTGGAGGATTTTGGCCTGGAGGCAACCTTGGAGGAACTGGTAAACAAACAAAGAAATGCCAAGCTTAAACTTTCTTATTTTGTAAGTGGCCTTACTGACCGTTTAGACCCAAACCTCGAAATAATAATTTTTAGTGTAATTCAGGAACTTACCAACAACGTTATAAAACACGCCAATGCTACCAAAGCCCGTATTTACCTGGAGCTGGAAAATGATATTGTAACCATAAAGGTTATTGATAACGGTAAGGGCTTTGAAAAAGGAAAGTTAATTTATGCATTAAAAAGTACCGGCTTACGCAATATTAAAAATAGTTTAAAATTGTTTAACGGACAAATAAAAATTAGTAGTCAGATAGGTAAGGGATCTTTGGTTACGGTACAAATTCCGTTACAGCCAAATGTAAAACCAATGCTCACGAAAGTAAAAAAGTAATTAAGCTGTCATAGATTTTTCGGACCGTAAGTCCATCAATTCGTCCAGGCCCAGCACCTTAAAAACGTACCGCACCTGTTCACTCATGTTAAACAAGAAAAAACTGATTTGGCGGTCGTTTATTTCCTGGAAGCGGGAAATAAATACCCCCAATCCCCGCGACGAGATATACTTTAACTCTTTACAGTCGATTTGAATTTGTTCCGGCTCCATTTTAACCACCTCATCCAAAATTTTTTCTACCGTTTCTGCTGTGCTGGCGTCTAACTCACCCCGGAGTTTTATAATATATTTTTCGCCGACCTTTTGTGTTAATATTTCCATGATTATCGTACATTAGGTTCAAAATAAATAAACCTTAGCATTGGTAAAGTATTCAGAAAAGCCTCACCAGAACCGATATAAAGTTACAGCTTTATATTTAAATATTTATTAGGCTAATATACCTAAAATTAACGAGTATTAATACTCATGTTCCTGATTTACAGTATTATTAATCATAAATTAATATTAAACATTAGCGTTAATCAGAAAAGAAAAGTTAAATACGGGTAATTTGAATTTTAGAGAAATTGCTTAGTATTGTACTGCCAAACACCATTTAATTAACACTGCCCTTTATACAGTATGATTAGAATTATTCTGGTTGATGATCACCGGATTATCCGGAGTGGTTTACGCTCCCTTTTAGAAGATGAACCCAGTATAAACATTGTGGGAGAAGCCGAAAGTGGGCTTCAATTGATTTCGTTACTCGAAACCACCCCCGTAGACGTAGTTTTAATGGATATTAAAATGCCTGATATGGACGGCTTTGATGCCACCCAACACGTGGTGCAGAATTTTAATTCGGTTAAAATTTTGGCTTTGTCGATGTTTGAAAATGAAAACTATATTAATAAAATGATGGAGCTGGGAGCACAGGGGTATATTCTTAAAAATATTACCCGCGAAGAGCTCATTCACGCCATCCGGATGATTGCCAATGGCAAACACTATATCTCCGCCGAAATAACCTTAAACCTTTTAAAGAAAAAAAACGGCTCTTCTTCTGAAACGCCTAATGGCCTTTTAAAAGAAGAGCCGGAAGTAGTAGAACTCTCCAAAAGAGAGCTGGAGGTACTTAAACTAATTACCGAAGGCCTAACTAACGCCGAGATTGCCGATAAACTTTTTACCAGCAAGCGCACCATCGACTCGCACCGCCAACGCATTATTGAAAAAACCCAGGCCAAAAACACCGCTGCGTTGGTAAAATATGCTATTAGCCGCGGTATTATTAGTTAAGAATATCTTAGCAAGGTTTGATTATTCTTCCTTAAGGGCATGACGGATTTTGGTCATGCCTATGGCTAACACTTTAAATAATACGAGTAAAAAGGCAAGAGAAAGCCCTGCTAAAACTCCTTTCAGTATCAACTGGGGCAATGTACCCGATTTAGATTCACCAAAAGCGACAAAAGGACTAATAATTTCTATTTCTGAATTTATGTATAATAATTTTTCTATTTTAAGTTGCTGTTCAAAAAAGCGTAAATCTTCCCTGTAAACATCAATTGGATTCGTTCCTTTGTCATCGAGAATAACGTTATTGGTTCCAGAACGTCCGCTTGCTTGGTTACGGTAACTTAAAGAAATATTTCGTTTAAGAGTATCTAAGTTGCCCGATTCTTTGATTAATTTATCCCGGCGAATTTTTAGATTTGCTCTTTCAATTTCTATCCGTTTCTTTAAATATTTATTTTCTTTTAAATAATTTACCATAACCGTATCCAATCCTTTCAGGGCAGTTGTATCATAAATCTGAACTGTTAACTGAAAAGTAGTATCCTGGTTATTTAAAATTAAAGAATCCAGGTGCTTTTTGTTTCCTTCATTTTCTTTATAGTTATCTATTAAAAACTGCATACTAGGTGAAATAAGCGGATTGATTTCAAACCCCTTAATACCTTTAGCCTGTTTTTCCGGAATAGTTAAAACACGGGAGAGTACTTTATAATTATTTTCCTGACAAAGTAAGTTTAAATTCTCAATCGAGTTTTTTATTAATTGACCCCGGTAGTAAACCGAGCCCAATGTCATATTAGATTCATAGAAAGGCGTAGACCGGTAATAAGATAGTACACCTAATATACCTCCCAGAATAGTTAAAATTAATATTATTTTTATATTAGATAAAGCAGTATCTATAAATAGAAAGAGAATCTTAAAAAAGCCTTTAATCAGATAACTTAACCCTTTAAGTATAGAATTTAAAAGCTTACTTATATCTATTTCGTCTTCAGAAGAAGTTTTATTATTTAATCGATTATTCTCTTGGCTCATATTTAAAAATGCTGAATGGGCAAAATTAATAATTTTTATCCTTAAAATTTTATAATTTTGTGTGCGTAAAACTAAATTTTAATTTTAAAAATCTATAAGTGGGTTACAGCTCTTTTGAGTTATAAAACATTTAAATTTAAATAAGTATTAAATTTAGTATAAATAATTAATTCTTAATGGTTAAGGTATTACATCAATATTTACAAAAAGATTTTGTAAAAAATTTTTTCATATATACAATTGGTGCTGTTTTTCTCAAAGGTGTTTCCTTTCTGTTTATCCCAATTTATACTAAAGTACTTACTCCTGAAGAGTTTGGGCAATTAGAACTAATTACCACTATAACTACCGTACTAAGTATTTTACTTTCTTATGGTTTGCCACAGCTGGTTTTTGTTGAGTATTACCATCTGGAAAAGGAAGAAAAATTAAATTATATTAATAAAATTATTTCTATATACTTTATAGCTGCAACACCCGTTTTTACGCTCTTATATATTGGGTTATTAAATTTAGAGTTATTCGAAATTAAAGATAATAAACTGTTTTTTATCTCATTAGCTTTGCTTTCATCGTATTTTTTGTTTTTTCAAACAATATTTTTTTCTGTTTTACAGTTAGAGAAACAAGCCTTAAAATTAACTAAATTTAAAGTAGTAGCTGGAATAGGAGTGGCCCTGTTAAATATCTTATTGGTATATTATCTGCAATATGGTGTAATCGGGATATTATTTACAAACTTCATAGTTTTGATACTTAGTTTGGTTATTGCGTATCCGAAGTTTAAACATGAGCCTAAAATTAAATTAATTAACCAGGATTTGCGTAAAAATGAGATTTACGCAAAAATAAAAAAGGGTTTTCCATACATTCTATCTTCTTTATCTTTTTGGATGATCGCCGGAATAGATAGATGGATAATTTTATATTTCTTAAGTCAGCACGAAGTAGGCATATATTCAGTAGCATATAAATTTGCAGTTGTATATGAACCATTATTAATTGGTCCAATTTTAAGTATTTATAGCCCATATATTTTTGAAAGATTTAAAAATAACAACTTAGAACAAAAGCCCTTGCTTGTAATTGGTGCTACCATTTTAATATTTATGTTTTTAGCCATAATAAGCTATTTTGTAGCATTTAAAATGATTAACACTTCTTTTCATGAATCATTGTATCTGATACCTATTATGGTAACCGGATTTGCATTTATTCTTTTAGCACAGTTATTTGGTTCTTTAATGGTATTCTTTAATAAATCAAAACTGTTAATCCAAAATGTATTTGTATCATCTTTGATTAATATTTTAGCGAATATAATTTTAATAAAACACTTTGGCTTATTAGGCGCAGCTATTGCTTTTGTATTAAGCAATTTAGGTTGGTTTATCTTAACATTTATTTTCAATAAAAGAATCAAGAAGCAGCTTCTTTTTGGCATAAATTCAACAGAACAGGTGGGTATAAGTGTTTCTAGGTAGAAATAAAAATAGTGTTTATAATATTGGCTATACGTAGGCCTATTTTAACACTTTATTATTTAAAAATTAGAAGTTAAATTATAGGTTGCCACTAATAATATTATTATTTGGGAGCTTTTACTAAATTGGCTTACTAGTTTAAATTTGTTTTATTTTAATACTTCTTGTTATAGTTTAGTAAATACTCGATGACTAATTCAAAATTAAAAGATTTTATTTTACGTGTTTCAAATAGGAGCTTTGTAAAAAGGCTGCCTGCTTTTTATGAAGAATTTAGCCGCTTTAAGAATTTATCATCTAGTAATAAAAGATTTAGTATTAATTCGAGCGATATTTATCCTTGTATGGAGGATAGAACTACCCAAACAGGTTTTGATAGACATTATATCTATCATCCCGCCTGGGCTGCACGTATTTTACAAAAAACAAAACCGGAATTTCATATAGATATTTCATCTACTCTAACTTTTTGTACAATAGTTTCTGCATTTATCCCGGTTAAGTTTTACGATTACAGGCCAGCCCAGTTAAATCTATCAAATCTTAATTCTTTACCAGGAGACTTGATGTCTTTGCCCTTTCCAGATGAAAGTGTTACTTCTTTATCTTGTATGCACGTTATTGAGCATATAGGTCTGGGTCGATATGGAGATCCCTTAGATCCGGATGGCGATTTAAAGTCTATCAAAGAACTTATTAGGGTTTTAAGCAAAGGAGGAAATTTGCTTTTTGTAACGCCAATTGGGGGCAAAGCTAAAATTATGTTTAATGCACATCGTATTTATACTTACTCATATATTCTAGAATATTTCAAAGAATTAAAATTAGAGCAGTTTGCCTTGGTGCCAGATAATCCTGAGGATGGAGGATTAATTGTGAATGCTTCGCAGGAGATGGCTGATGCGCAGGTTTATGGATGTGGTTGTTTTTGGTTTACAAAAGAAAGCTAAAAGCATTACAATGGCTATTGAAACTAAACTAACTAGTATAAATAAAATTTTAAAGCAGGTTGGGATTGAAGTTCTAAAGACCAAAGAATTGGTACTTCAGAAAACTTATATAGAATTTCTGGAAAATATCTCTTTAAATTCATCTTCTGAGAACGGGCTCTATCCTGACAAAGAGACAGAAGTTGATGTTAACTTTATAATATTTTCTAAAGATAGAGCCATTCAGTTATTTGCTTTATTAAAAAGTTTTTACACGAATGTGTCGCTACCTGGTAGCATACATGTTCTTTACCATGCTTCAAATTTACAACATGAGCACGCTTATAAACAGGTAATAGAGCTGTTTTCTGGTTATGACATTTTTTTTGTAAAAGAAAATAATTTCAGGTTTGATTTACTTAATATAGTTAACAGTTTAATTGTTTCAAAAGTTATATTTCTGGTTGATGATATTATTTTTACTGAACCTTTAGAATTAAAAGAATTTATTAATATAGATACCCAAAGGTTTGTAGCATCTTTAAGATTAGGAGACCATTTGAATTTCAGTTATACGATGCAGCAGCCCCAACCTTTGCCTGCATTTATAAAGAAGGAGGGTATAGAATATCAAGATAAAATTATTTGGGAGTGGCACAAAGGAGCCTTTGACTGGAACTATCCATTATCGGTTGATGGCCATTTATTTTCGGTGCATGAAATAAAATGTATGCTGCCTCTTCTAGATTTTAAGGCACCAAATTCATTAGAAGAGGCAATGCAATTATTTAAACCACTTTATTTAAAAAGGTTAGGAATTGCCTATAAAAAAGCTAAGATTGTAAATGTGCCTTGTAATAAAGTACAAGACGAGAACGATAATATTTCAGAAGAAGTAACAGTTGAATTTTTACTTGAGAAATGGCAAAATGGTTATCAGATAGATTATGCAAAATTTTTACATTTCAAAAACATTAGTGCTCACCAATACATCCCCTTTGCGTTTACCCTAAGATCTGATTATACTTCAAAAAAAGTCTAAATTTTGTAATAATTTATTGAAAGAAATATTAGCTGAATCTACATAAGTATTTTTATTTATACTTTTCAGCTTTAAAATTTTTAAAAAGTCTTATTTAATAAAGTATGGATAATAATAAGCTTATAAATAAAATTAGTATAATTTTAGATAAGTTTCTTCCAGCATTAAATAATTTTGTTCCTATTGATAACCATGTAAATGTTCTTCATTTCAAAGAATATTTTCCGTTTCAATACGTTCAGACTGATTATTTACCTACAAAAATAAGAAACTCTTTTAATACTTATAATGCTGTTAGTCAGGTTGAATATTTTTACAAGTTTAGTGGTAATTGTATAATTGAACCTATTTATGGTTGGATAATTTTACCTGGTAATAGATATTTATCTTCTTCTCTGCCGTATCAGGTTTTCCCAAAACCCTCTGGATTCAAACTTAAATTTGGTATTAGCAAAAAACAAAAGATTGATTCTGTTATCTCTATTCGTTATGGCGTTGGAAATTATTGGCACTTCTTTAATGATATTCTGGGACAATTTTTATTAGTTCAACAACAAGGTTTAGATCAGGATATTCCGGTGTTAGCGCCTAAAAGATTACTAAAATTTGCTTACGTTAGGGAGTTTTTTGAAAGAACTCAGTTACTTAAGCAGAGAAGGTGGATTTTTCAGGAAGAAGATGAAATAATTGAAACACAAGAAGTTTATTTAGTTAAAAATACCCCAAATACAAAAGATACTTTTTTAGGTATACGGAATTTATTAAATATAAATGAGTTAAAAGAAGAAAATAAAAATCGTGTTTTTTTAGTACGGGGAAGAAATAGGGGAAGACGATTAACTAACCAAAATGAGATTGAAGATATTGTAAAAAAATATAGTTATAAGATAATAGATACGGATCAGCTTAATTTAAAAGAACAAATCAGCGTATTTAAAGATGCAAGTATAATTTTAGGTATTCACGGAGCCGGATTAAGTAACTTAATATTCCGGACCGAGCATAATACCCAGTTAATTGAAATTTTCCCGGCTAATTTAATTCCGCCGCACTATTTTTGGCTTTGTCATGAACTTGGCTTTAAATACGATGCCATTTTGGGCAGTGAACAAAGCAAATCAGGCTTATTTTCTTTATCGGCCGAAGAGTTAGACGCAAAACTGGCATTTATTCACCGGTAAATTAGTAATAATTATGCACACTCCTCTGGTTACGGTAGTAATGCCTGTTTTTAACGGTCAGGAATATTTAGCTGAAGCAATTACAAGTGTTTTGAGTCAGACATATGAGAACTTTGAGTTATTAATAATTGATGACGGATCTACTGATAATAGCTTTGCAATAATTCAAAACTTTAAAGATGCGCGTATTCGAATTGTGCAAAACGAAAAGAATTTAGGTCTGGTAAAAACCAGAAATAGGGGTTTACAAGAAGCAAAAGGAGATTACATTGCCATGTTAGACTGTGATGACGTGGCCTTGCCACAAAGATTAGCATTGCAGGTAAATTTTTTAGACAGAAATCCTGATTATGGTTTAGTTGCATCGCAAGTTATAGTAATCAATGAATCAGGACAAGAAAAACTTATAAAATACACAGCCAAATCTCAATATATTTCTTCTATTCTATTTTTTAATAATTACCTGGCGCAATCTTCGGTAATGATAAGGTCCATTTTAACCAAGGTTGCCCAATACCGGCCAGAGTGCCCCATGGCTGAAGATTACGACCTTTGGGTAAGACTTTCCAGAGTAACTAAAATCAAGATCATTCAAGTACCTCTCGTTAAATACAGACTTCATGCAAATAATATTACCAGGAAAAAGGCCGAAGAAGAGGCAAATGCAATTAAGGCTATACTAATACAACAGTTAAAATTGCTAAATATTAAATATACCTTATCTGAGTTGGAGCTGCATTATGATATTGCTACTTATAAAGTAAAAAGAAGTAAAAAGTTTGTAGAGGATAGCGCAATCTGGTTAAAAAAAGTATACAGAGCAAACTTAAATACTCATGTATATCCAATTGAAGCCTTTGGAAGTGTAATAGTAGAACGGTATGGCTTTATATGTGGCAATTCTGGATTAGGGCTCTGGGCTTTTTTAAGGTTTTTAGCCTTTCCTTTATTAAAATTTATTAGTTTTAATATTTCTGAAATACCTAAAGTACTTTTCAGAACAATACGGGGCTATAAAAAATAGTTCGCTCTAATATCCATGTTTAGCTTATCTAGTCAACTCTGCGTCTGAATATGAAAATTAAGTTCTATTTTATTATTTTAAGTTTTCTGATTTTAAATACATATGGGGCATTTGCTCAGTTTTTGCAGCAAGAATTTGTTATAGGTACTTATCTTGATCCTACTTTAACTAATAACCGAAACAGAAAAGCTGATTCTTTAGCCTTAGTAGTGGCAAAACAAGCTGGGTTTAATTTACTTACCGGTTACCGTGATGATAATTATAACAAAGTAGACCGGAGTGAAGAAGAAATAAAGTACCAATTAGATTTAGCTACCCAAGTGGGTTTAAAAATGATTGTGGCCGACGATCGTTTTTTCCATTTAAAACCCTTTAACCAGCTATATTCTGAGTCTGTAAAAAAGTTTTATTTAGAATTAGACGAAAAATATAGAAATACGATTTATGGATATCGTTTAATGGATGAGCCTACTGTATCAGATACAGCTTGGATTTTACCTTGGGTAAGATTTTTTAACAAAATAGAACCTCAGAAAATTTCATATGTTAACTTGCTTCCGGTATATGGCTTTGAGAACCCAGCAAAATACGATGAATATTTAAAAATATATCTATCTGATCTAATTTCTCCTAATAATCAGTTGGGAGTTGTATCATACGATTTTTACCCATTTTTAAAGAACAGCGTTAGATCAGATTATTTTTATAACTTAGAGCAAATGCGGAAATATGCCAATGGTAGGCCTATTTGGTATTATCCAAATATTTCTAAACACTTAGAGTACATTGAGCCCGAAGAAAGTCACTTAAAATTTGAATCTTTTTGCCCTTTGGCTTATGGGGCTAAAGGCATTATTTATTTTACTTATGAATCGGTAACAAAACAAAGCCCATTCAATTATTCTGAAGCACTAATTAGTCGCCAGGGTTTACCAACTAAGAAGTACCATATAGTTAAACAAATAAATTCTTTTCTAAAAAATGTTGCCGGGCCAGCTATTTTTAAAGGTAATTACATTGGGACATACCATGTGAGTAATACCCCAGGTTTTAACCAGAATCCTGGTTACCAGTTGTTAAATCCTGATTCACCTATTCTATCCCACATTTCTAACAATAATATTTTAACAGGTCTTTTCCAGGATAGAACAGATAAATCTAAATTTTATATTTTTCTTATTAATAAAGGTTTATCTCCCATTATAGATATAGATATTTATTTTAAAGGAATGGGACCGGCTACACTTAAGAAGTTCTCTTCAGATTTTAAAGATAATCCTTTACAAAGTGAAAGCTTAAGCGTAACTTATTTAAGTAAGCTAGATAAAGCTACCACAAATATAGCAAGAATGGAAGGTGGTGGTCTGGTAGTTTTAGAGGCTATTTTCCCGGCTAATCAATTAACCGCATCAAGTGCTATTGTAAATAAAGGATTAAACGAAACCAGTATCATTAAGGCCTATCCTAATCCGGCAAAAGGCAAAACCCTGATTAGGTATAATTTAACCCAACCCGGACCAGTAAAAATAATCTTGTCAAACGTGCTGGGTCAAGAAATCCAAACTCTGGTAGATGATGTTAAAGACGTAAGAGGAGAATATTTTGTTAACTTGCACACTTCAAGTTTAGCCGTTGGCGTTTACAACTGTGTTATGTTTACTAAAGACGGTAAACAAATAATAAAAATAATGAAAGTGCCCGACTGAATGTCCTGGTTTGTGTAAAATGATTATGAGTTTGATATCTGTTATTGTGCCGTGTTATAATTATGGTAAATTTCTTCCAATAACTTTAAATTCTATTATCCAACAAACTTATTCTAATTGGGAGTGCCTTATTATTGACGATGGCTCTACAGATAATACCAGACAGGTAGCTAAAGAATTTGCGAGTCAAGATAAAAGGTTTATCTACATTTACCAGGAAAATAAAGGATTATCGGCCGCCAGAAACACTGGCATTATACAAAGTAAAGGGGAGTATCTTCAGTTTTTAGATGCAGACGACCTTATTGAATCTAAAAAGTTAGAAGAGCAACTTTTAGTTTTTATAGAAAATCCAACTTTTAGTATTGTATATAGTTCAGTACGATATTTTCGCAGCCAATTTCCAGATGAACGTTTATATTCGATGAACCGAATAAACAAAACCTGGATGCCCAATGTTTCGGGAAGCGGCAATAATGTACTTATGTATTTACTACAACGTAATATTATGGCTGCCAACTGCCCGTTAGTAAAAAGGCAAATTTTTAGCAAAGTAGGGTTATTTAACGAGAATTTAAGGTTCTTAGAAGATTATGAATTTTGGCTCAGGTGTGCTTTAGATAATTTATACTTTTTTTATATAAATAAGCCTGATACATTAGCATTGGTAAGAGTACATGGGCAAAGTATTACCAATAATACTTGGGAAATGCGCTATACTGAATTGATTTTGAAAAAAAGCTTAAATGCCAGGATTATTGATCCTGGATTAACTAATATTGTTGAGGAGCAAATAACTTTAGTTAATAAAACCTTAGTTAGCCTTGCCTTATTCGAATTATTTAAGGGTAACATAAATTCCTTTACAGAAAAACTTAAAGTTATTTCTGAAGAAAATTCTTTGCATGCTGCTACCCTTAAGATATTTAGAAAAAAATATCTGCCAAATCTAACATTCGGTAAAATTCTTTTTTACAGTAAAAAATTGTTATTTAATTCTAAATGAATTCTAGGGTAGCAATTATATTGGTAAACTATAATGGTTGGGAAGATACCATTGAATGTTTAGAATCTTTACTTAGGCAGCGATATCAGGCTTTTTCCATCACTATTGCAGATAATGCATCTTCAGATGGTTCAGTTCAAAGGATTTTGGATTGGGCTAACGGGTCATTGATACTACCAACACCTTCCATAGCCGAAACCTTTTTTGCAACGCCGGTACCAAAACCACTAAAAGTTAATTTATTATCAGAAAAAGACATTGTACCTAATCAGGGGCTTACCTCTGAACGCCATATAATTAATTTAATAGTTTCAGACCAAAACAGGGGTTTTGCTGGTGGTAATAACCTGGCTACCGAGTATATTTTAAATCATGAACCAGATATAAACTATATTTGGTACTTAAATAATGATACTGTTGTTCATAAAGAGGCTTTGTTGAACATGGTAAATACCTTTGAACAGCAAATTGCCAAGGGTATGAAGTTAGGAATTTTAGGGGCAAAGCTAATGCATTACCATAAACCGGAATTAATACAGGCTATTGGTGCAAAATATAATAAATGGTATGGCACCAGTAAGCATGTTGGCTGCGATGAACCAGACCAGGGACAATACGATCAAAATCCGGAAAGTACACCCCTTGATTATATAGTAGGGGCTTCTATGTTGGTTTCAAAAGATTTTCTGCAACAGGTAGGTCTAATGAACCCCGATTATTTTTTGTATTTCGAAGAACTTGACTGGGTAATTAGAGGCAAGCGTTTAGGCTATACTTTTTCTTTTTCACCGCAGAGTATAGTATATCATAAAGAAGGGAAAAGTACCGGTGGGAGTAGCAAAGAAGTTTTAAAAAGTTATTTAGCCGATTATTATAACCTTAGTAATCGTATAACCATAACAAATAAATATTTTCCTTCCTATCGTTTACCGGTTTACTTGTCTTTGGTAGGAGCCATGTTTAACCGGGTAAAGCGCGGTCAGATTTCTAGGGTGAAGATGATTATGGAAATCTTAAAAGATGCCATTTTCTCTTCAGATAGAAAATAGAATCACAAGGATGCACTTAGAAGGAAGGGAAATTATTGTTAACGCCCGGTTTTTAACCCAACCTATAACCGGAGTACAGCGGTTTGCCATTGAAATATGTTTGCGCCTACAGAGTTTAATGCCGGGCATAACCTTTGTTTCGCCAAAAAATATTTTGCAAAAAGAAATTGCCCAAAAATTGGGGGTAATTACATTCGGACGCTTTTCTAGTCATTTATGGGAACAACTGGAATTACCTGGTTATTTAAAAAAAAGAAATAAACCACTACTGTTAAACCTTTGTAATACAGCACCTATGTTTTATTCTAAAACTGTTGTTTGTATTCATGATATTGCCTTCAATGTTAACCCAAAGTGGTTTACACGTACCTTTGTTGCTTTATATAAATTCTTAATTCCGCAAATAGCACAGCGCAGTTTAAAAGTAATAACTGTAAGCAGGTTTTCTCAAAAAGAAATAAGTGCCTATACCGGCATCCATCAGGATAAAATCCAAGTAGTTTATAATGGCTTAACACAAGTGTTTTATAATACTACAGCAAGTTATATAAGTTTGCCTGCTGAAAATTATATACTAGCTGTATCTTCAGTAGATCCCCGAAAAAATTTAATTTCACTCGTTAAAGCTTTTAAAAAGGCACAGCTAAATAATTGTAAGCTAGTTATAGTAGGTTCAGAATCAAAGGTTTTCGCTAGTGTGGGTTTAAAAGCGGAAATAGAAGATTGCCCGTCCATAATTTTTACCGGATATTTGCCTGATAAAGAATTAGCGGCTCTTTATAAAAATGCATTGCTTTTTGTATATCCGTCGTTGTACGAAGGTTTTGGTATACCACCTTTAGAGGCGATGGCCAGTGGGGTTGCTACTATTGTATCAGATGTGGCATCATTACCCGAAATTTGCGGGAATGCCAGCTTATATATAAATCCGATTGATATTGAAGATATAGCAACAAAAATACAACTCTTAGCAGGAAACGAAGGTTTGCGGCAAGATTTAATTAAAAAAGGTTTTAAACAGATAAATAGATTTAATTGGGATGAATCGGCTAGGCAGGTTTACTTACTGCTCAAGCAGCATCTTTAACGCCTCATGAAGAGATTTTTAATTATAATAACTATACTGGGGCTAATCGGGACAGTAACCAATTTAGTATACATTAGTCCGATTCCTTCTTTATTCGCGGCTATTTGTTTTCCGATAATATTACTGTACCGCAACAATTTTCCAAGCGTTGTTTTCTGGTTATTTTTATTTTATGTATACGTACTTATAAGTACAACGCTTTACAACCCAGCTTCTTTTTCAAATTTTAGGTTCTACCGCTACGATGGTAATTTTATTATTTCTTATTTGCCATTGCTGGTAATGCCCTTTCTAAGTTATAACTTAAATATTGACCGGGTTTTTCGTCGATTTTTATATTTAACTACTATTATTAGCACAATAGTTTTTGTAAGCGAAGGATTGAAATTTGGTGGATACAATGGTTTATTTGTAGCAAATAATGCGGCTGGTGGTTTTTATAGCATTGTTACTTCTTTGGCTTTTATCTATTTTTTAGAACGAAAAACCTCTTTAAATTTATCTCTTTTACTTTTAAATACGCTTTTTCTATACGCAACTTACTCCCGTGGCTCAATTCTGGGGTTAGCATTAGGAGGCCTTTTTTATTATTTTTTTCATATTCGTAAAAGATACCTTATATATTTAATTATTGCGGGTGTATGCCTCTTACAAGTTTACATTTTATTTCAGACCTATCCAGATTATGTTGAATATGTAAGAGGTGGGCCAAAGATTGATTATTACCCCAACTATACCCGTTTTATATTAAAAAATTATGGAATTGTTTCGGTAAAATTTAACAATGTGCTTATACGTATGTATAATACCTGGCCTCGAGCAGTTGATTGTTTTTTTCATTCACCTTTTTTTGGAACGGGTTTTGGGTCTATTGATGATTTACCCTTTAAATTTAAGACGATAATACCTTTAATTTTATCTACAAATATCCAAAATAATAAAGTTTTCAGCGATTCGCACGCCCATCATTCTTTCTTACATTTTTTGGGCGAGTTAGGGTTGATTGGGTTATTTATTTTTTTAAAATTCTGGAAAACAGTATATAAATTTTTAGCTAATAATAATCAGAATCCGCAAATACGGGGGTTCTTGCTTGTTTCTTTTTATAATTTAACTATTATGAGTTTTACAGAGCATCGTATTACCACACCGTCTAACGCACTGCCTTTTGTACTGGCTTTATCTTTATATTACGTATATGTAAACCACCAGAAGAAACTGGAAAGCACTTCTATATTATAAATGAATTTGTTCCATTCTGTTTATCCTGATAAAACAGGTAGGTTATACCTGACTATTCTGATATTAATTTCTTTTACAATTCCACTTTCGGTTATGCTTAACAGTATTGCAGTAGGATTACTGATAATATATTGGGTAGCCACGGGTAACCTAGGCCAAAAAATTGTAAGTGTAATTAAAAATAAGTTTTTCTGGCTGTTTGCCTCTTTTTATTTAATTCAGTTGGTAGGTATTTTATATAGCACTGATCTAGCCGATGCATTAACCAAATTAGAGAAAAAAGCGGCCTTGGTACTACTGCCTTTTCTACTACTTTCTTTACCAAAATTAAGGCCTATACAATTGTATTATGTTATTTTAGCTTTTGCTTGCAGCATTTTTGGTTTACTTACCTTTGCAGTATTTAAAATCTGGCAAACGCGTGGTGCTTTGTTTAACCTGCCACACTTAACAGAAACCATTGACGACATTATTCATTTGCATCATGCTTATTCCGGACTTTATATAGTTTTTTCAATCTGCAGCCTGGTATATATTGTTAATCGCAATTGGAATTTACTTAATCTTTTTTACCGGGCTTTTACTATAATATTAATTTTAGGACTTTATATATTGCTGGTAATTTTAGGTGCCCGGATGGCCTTGTTTATTTCGTTTGTAGTGTTGGGGTTGCAAATGTTCATATTTACTATCCAAACACGTAGATTCTATACCCTAGCTTTTATCTCTTTTACTGCCATAATAGGGTTAATAGGTGTTTTTAACTTACCCGCTACCCGCAGCAAATTAAACGAAATATTATTTTACCGGGGTATTTACCACCCATTTACGCCGCGTATTATACAATGGCAGTGTTGTATAGATATTGTTCAGGAAAACAAAGCTTGGCTGCAGGGCGTAGGCACCGGTGATGTAAAACCACTATTACAAGCATGCTACCAATCTAAAAAGTTCTGGGGCGAAAGGTATAATTATAATTCTCACAATGAATATTTAGAAGAATTAATGCGGCATGGTCTGATAGGTTTATCTTTGTTGCTTCTGGCGTTAATTTATCCAATTATAATTGCTGTTAAACGAAAACATTACCTTTATCTTTATTTTTTAATCATTTTTTCTTTTGCTAGCTTCACCGAAGCAATATTAAATAGGCAAAAGGGAGTTGTTTTTTATGCGTTTTTTAATGCTTTGCTTTTTATGCCTCTAATATCCGGTAAAAAGTTAGAGGAAGATTTTCGTTCGCACATCTTTGAGGATGATAAAAAGGTTTAATTTTCATTTTATGTTTGTTGCTCCTAGCTAGTAACCACATTAATTAACACAAAGTATGAAGATTCAAAGTCCATTTAGTTCAATTTTAAACAAGATTATCCTCAAACTATTAGCGATTAATGATAACCAATCCTTTTGGGAGGGCACCTTTCGTTTATCGCTAAATAAAATGAACTTGGGAAACGGCGGGGATTTTAATGATAGTGGTGAGTTATCAGTGTTGAGATTTGTTAAAAACAAATTAAAAAATGAACATGCAATTACAATCTTTGATGTTGGAGCAAACGTAGGAAATTATGCTAAAGATTTATCGGATGTATTTGGCTCTAAAGCAAAAATATATTCATTTGAACCATCCAAGAAAACTTTTGAATTGTTTTTAGGAACTACTAAGAACCTGCATAATATTATCTCCAATAATTTAGGATTTAGTGATAAAGATAATAATCAAATGCTCTTTACCAATTCAGAAGGTTCTGGTCTTGCATCTGTTTACCAAAGAAATCTAGAGCACTTTGGTATAAAAATGGACAAAGCCGAAGAAATTAGATTGACTACTATTAATGACTATTGTTATAAGAATAAAATTGAAAGGATACATTTTTTAAAATTAGATATTGAAGGTCATGAGGTAAATGCACTTAGTGGAGCGAAGAAAATGATTGAAGGAAGCGTATTGACTTTATACAATTTGAGTTTGGGGGCAGTAATATAGATTCTAGAACGTACTTTCAAGATTTCTGCTATTTATTAAAAGATAAGTATCGAATTTATAGAATTTTAAGAGACAATATAGTTGAATTGCCTACCTATAAAGAAACTTATGAGATTTTCATAACAATTAACTATTTAGCTGTTAAAAGGTAAGTATTGCCTTGCTTATGCTAGGTATCCATAATGTATAATAATGAATTACTCAGGATTTCCTCAGAAGTAGGGTCGTCGGCACATAATAATCAATACCTCAAGAAACACTTACTACTATTCCGAAACCTTTTTCAGGGTATTGCAACAGCAATTGATAGCTTTTAAAAACTGCTTATCACGGTAAAGGGGGGACTTGATTGCTTATCTTTGTATCTATTAATAAAATAGTATTGCATGAAACTAGCCATTGTACACGATGATCTGATGCGGCGGGGTGGGGCAGAACAAGTGGCGCGTTGTTTTCACTATGCCTTTCCCGAAGCTCCTATCTTTACTTTATGCTATCAACCCGAAGATACCTATCCGGATTTTAAAACTGCAGATGTCCGTACGTCGTGGTACCAGCGTATTGTTAAAGACGAGCAGCAGATGAAAAAGTTTTTTTTCCCGTTGGGCGTAATGGCAATGAAGCAGTTGGATGTAACCCAGTATGATGTGCTGCTGCTGTCGTCGACATATTGTGCCAAGTATGTGAAAATTTCGCCCAAGGCATTGGTTATAAATTATTGCCACCAGCCGTTCCGGTTAGCGTGGTATCCGGAATCTTACGCCGAGTTTTTAAACGCTAAGGGGGTAAAGAAGCGAGTGTTGCAAGCCATAATTGCGATTCTTAAAAAAATTGACTACCACGCCGCCCAACGCACAGATTATTTTATTGCCAACACCGCTGAAACCAGCCAGCGCATTAAAGAAAAGTATGACTATACAGGTTCTATTCCGGTCATTTACCCACCTGTAGTAACCGAAAATTTTGAAGTTGCGGATAAATTAGGCGATTACTACCTGATGGTTACCCGCCTGGAATATTACAAACGTGTAGATTTGGCTATTGCGGCTTTTAACAGATTAGGTTACAAACTTATAATTGTAGGCAAAGGAAGTAAGGAGCACGCATTAAAAGGCAGGGCCGGTAACAATATAATATTTAAGAGCGGTTTATCTAAAGCCGAGTTAAAAGAACTTTACGCCGGTTGTAAAGCGCTGGTATTTCCGCAACACGAAGATTTTGGCATAACCCCCTTAGAAGCAAATGCTGCTGGCCGGCCAGTAGTTGCTTTTGGGCAAGGTGGCGTTCTGAATACCATGATTCCGTATAACGCTCATAATATGAAAAGCTGTACCGCCGTTTTCTTCCCGGAACAAAGAACCGAAAGTCTAATAGCAGCAATCCAGGTCATGGAGAGTTTGTATTTAGATTTAAATACTAATTTTATCCGGGATAACGCCTGCCGGTTTGATGAAAAAAACTTTATAGCAGCCATTAAAGATTTTGTCCAGGATAAGTACCAGGCTCTTAAAAGAAAAGAACCCATAGCCGGTATAAACCTATAATATTATTACCTGATCGGTTAATATTTATTAAATTTGCCCGATAAGTTTTAAAAATTAATGCCTGGCCAAAACGAAAAATATATAAAAGTAATTAATACCATTGGTGATTTACTTTTGTTAAACATGGCCGCTTTAGCAAGTTACCTTACTCAATTCGGTGAACTGCAAAGCTTCCTTAATTCCGAAAATATTACCTTACTCTTATACTCAAATTTTGCCTGGATTACTTCTGCCTCTATTTTAAATGCATACCATGTTAAAAGGGTTGCCCGCTTAACCAATATTTTAAATAACCTGATAAAACAGGTAGTTTTATATATACTGGTAGTAGAGGCTTCGCTCAATATTACGAATACTTTTCTCTACTCACGTAGCTTTCTCACCTACTCCTATATTTATTTAATTGTTTTTAGTGCCAGTTGGCGGGTAGGGCTAACCTATCTGTTAAAGATGCACCGCTTGCGCGGCGGCAACTATAAAAAAGTAATTATTGCGGGTTACGGCAAAGGTCCGGCGCAGTTAAAGAAATTTTTCGAAATGCACCCCGACCACGGTTACCGGTTCCTGGGATTTTTTGATGATAATCCCAAATACGTGCATAAAGTATCCGGTAAGGTAAACGATATTGAGCGGTTTGTTTTGGATAAAGAAATCGATGAAATTTACTGTTCGCCTTACGAACTTAGTGCGAGCCAGGTAACCCGGTTAATAGATTTTGCGGAAGAAAACTTAATCCGGTTAAAATTTTTGCCCGAGTCGAACCTGATGCAATCCCGTAAAATGCAAATCGATTTCTACGGCTTATTACCTATTATGGTGTTGCGGCCCATCCCGCTCGACGATTTATTAAACCAATTTATTAAAAGGGTTTTTGATATTGTTTTTTCCTCGGTAATTATTGTTTTTGTGTTGTCCTGGCTGGTTCCTGTTATCGCTATTTTAATTAAATTGGATTCACCGGGACCTGTATTTTTTATTCAAAAACGGAATGGCCGCGGTAACCAGCCCTTCGATTGTTTAAAGTTTAGAAGTATGCGGGTAAACGCCGATTCGGAAACGAAGCAGGCTACTAAAAACGACGAAAGAATTACCAAACTAGGACGGTTTTTAAGAAAAAGCAGTATAGATGAACTGCCGCAGTTTTTTAATGTACTGGTTGGCGATATGTCGGTAGTAGGCCCCCGGCCGCACCCCATTCAATTAAACGAAAACTACCGCAGTTTGATAGACCGCTACATGTCGAGGCATTTGATTAAGCCGGGGGTTACTGGTTTGGCGCAGGTAATGGGGTATCGCGGAGAAACTTCTGAGCCATACCAAATGAAAAGCCGGATTAAGATGGATATATTTTACGTAGAACACTGGTCATTTTGGTTTGATATAAAATTAATTTTCCTGACCATTTTTAAAGTGTTTAAAGGCGATAAAAATGCATATTAGCTTTTGAATTTAGAGTGAGAATTAAACAAAAAGAGAGGCTGCCCGGATGGAGCAGCCTCTCTTTTTAGTTTAAAAGCAAAGAATTACTTTTTATACAAAACGGCTTTAACAGCTTTTACGGTACGTTCTACGTTAGGCAAAGAAGCTTCAATTAAAGTAGGTGCGTATGGTAAAGGCACATCACGGCAAGTTACCCGTTTTACCGGTGCATCCAGGTAATCGAAGGCATTGTGCTGTACATTAAAAGCTATTTCGGAAGAGATGGAGGCCAATGGCCAGGCTTCTTCAACTACTACCAAACGGTTAGTTTTCTTTACCGACTCCAGAATGGTTTTGTAGTCAATCGGGCGCACGGTACGTAAGTCAATTACTTCAGCCGAAATACCTTCTTTTTGTAAGGCTTCGGCAGCCGCAATAACCACTTTCATCATTTTACCAAACGATACAAGGGTTACATCTTTGCCTGCTTGTTTAACGTCGGCAACTCCAATCGGAATTAAATATTCTTCTTCCGGCACTTCGCCTTTGTCGCCGTACATTTGTTCCGATTCCATAAAAATAACCGGATCTTCGTCGCGGATGCAGGATTTAAGCAGGCCTTTGGCATCGTACGGATTGCTGGGTACCACTACTTTTAAACCGGGGCAATTGGCGTACCAGTTCTCAAAGTTTTGGGAGTGTTGCGACGATAACATACCGGCACTTCCGGTTGGACCCCGGAAAACCATTGGTGCCCGGTACTGCCCACCCGACATAGACATAACCTTAGCCGCCGAGTTAATTACCTGATCGATAGCAACAAGCGAGAAGTTAAAGGTCATGAATTCGATAATAGGGCGCAGACCGTTCATGGCGGCACCAACACCAATACCCGCAAAACCTAACTCGGCAATTGGAGTATCAATAATGCGTTCGGCTCCAAACTCATCCAGCATTCCCTGGCTAACTTTATAGGCCCCGTTGTATTCGGCCACTTCTTCTCCCATCAAAAACACCCGCTCATCACGACGCATTTCTTCCGACATGGCTTCGCGCAGGGCTTCTCTAAATTGTATAGTTCGCATGTTTATCTTTTATCGAATAAATATTCACAGTTTTGCTCAACTGTTTTTATCTCTGTTCAAAGTTAAAATGAAAATGTAAAATATTTGCTTTTTTACCGAGAAAATGAAGATAAATTTTAAATTATTTAAGTAAAGTCGCCTAAACAGCTAGCGTTTAAGCGCCGCCTGGAAAAAACTTTTCTTGGCGTAAGGCTTGAATTCTAAATCTTCTATGGCGCGCTGCACAAAGGTTTTATCGGCCTGTACGGCGCGTTGCAGGTTGTAAGCCAGTACGTTTTCGTCTTTGGCACGGGCAGCAATAATGGCTAAGCTGTAGTAAGCCAGCGCATCATTGGGTCTTATTTTTAAAGCTTCTTCGTAAAATTTAGGTGCTTGGTCGTAGTTTTCTTTCAGCATATAGCACAGGCCTTTGTTAATATAGTTCTGGTAACTGGTGCCGGCATAATTCAGGCTGTAAAGGGCATCGTCAATCTGCCCGATTTCTATTTCCAGGGCAGCTTTATCGGCAAAAACTTTTTCCAGCATAGCTTTGGAACCACCTAGTTTTACGGCATAATCATACGCTTGCAGGGCTTCCAGGGTATTACCCCGGACATGGTGCGCGGTAGCGGCATGGTAAAAAGTAGTAGCCGTTGGGTTGCGGTGGCTGGCGTAAATTAAATTTTGCGCCGATTTCTGCAAAAGTTCACTTTTGGCTTGGGGTCTTATTTCGCGTTTGGCCATTTGGAGGTAAACTACGCCCAGGTTGTGGTACGCCTGCCATTTATCGGTGTTGCGGATGGCTGATTCGTATATTTTTCGCTTTTCGGCCAATAAAGGTGTTAAAGTTGCGGCATAACGCATTTCCTGGTCGGTAAGCGCCTGCGTTTCTATTTGGTTGTCAACTATTTTTTTAGACAATAAGTAAATTTCGTAATCTTCTTTGGGCACTGGTTTGTAGGCAATTTTTACCTCGGCAAATCGTAAAACCGGGTAAATAAAATTTTGCAGGTATTCATATGATTCCAGTTGCTGGAGTTTTTCCTCTTTATCTGAGATACTGCCACTGCCGTTTACAATGCCTTTTATTTGGGCAATATCGGCGGCAGTTAAGGCCGAGTTTTCTACTTTGCGCAGAAAGCTTTCCCAGTCGGGTTTTAAAGCAACGGTTTTAAAATTAATGTTTTTAACATCGTTTACAAAGTCGCTCACTTCGAGCTTGTTCTTGTAAAATTTTTGCAATGCTTGTGCGCGCTGAGCGGCCAGGCGGGGTTTTTGTAATTCTTCTTTTTCGGGCGATAAACCGGCAGTTATCTCAATGGTCTCGGTTTGATAATTATTAGACGAGATAAAATCATTCAGGGCTGCAACATTGGTGCCCAAATAATTGCGCAGTACCGACGAACCTTTATCAAAATAAAAGGTGAGGGTATTCTGACGCTCTTCATTGGGGTTTACTTCTTCAGCCTCGTAATTTACTTCGTGGTTACGAGCCACCAGTTTAGACGTAGTAATAATACCAGTTGTCAGTTCTTGCCAGTTAGTACGCTTTTCCTGGCGCTTATTATTTGTAATTACCCCTTGCGCCATCAGTCGACCCGGATTTTTTTCTGGGGAATAAGGGAAGGAAAATTGTCGGGTAATGGTGGGTAATTTATTTTCATAAACAAATTCACCGGGGGTAAAGGCGAGCCGGCCAACGGCATGTTCCTGGTTCTCGCCGTAGTGGTAAGCCAATTCCAGCCCGTAAACCGCTTTCTTCTGAATTAATTTTAAAGGAATCTGGGCTTTTACTTCAAACAAAACATTGTCGCCGCTTACCTCTAAAGGCTGGGGCAAAACCGTAATTTGTTGGTGTCTAGTTTGTTTAAGCAAGCGCGACAAAGAACAGCCCGGTAAAAAAATTAAGACAATAAAGGATAATAGGTAAAAATGTATTAAATTACTTTTCATATCCAGATTCAAAAATATTCGTATAGTAACAGGTAGTACGGTCCTGCTGGTGCATAAACAGAAACCTAGAAATTAATTTCAGGACCTGATTTAAAAATTGTCGTTAAACATTATTTTTGCCTGTATGGAACGCATTCAATACTTCCTGGAGTCACAAGCGTTTGGCGTCTGCGCAAAAATTGGTGAAAAACTAGGCTTTGCAACCAGCAGCATACGCTTCTCTTTTATTTATTTGTCTTTCTTAACCTTTGGCTCGCCGGTAATTGTATACCTGATGCTGGCCTTCTGGATGAATATCCGCAAAAACTTACGCCGGCAACGCAGTACGGTTTGGGACGTGTAAAGCTGCAAAAGTTTTTTTTTGCTTAATAAAATATTCCCAAACAATACTTTTTTGTAATACCAGATCCGGATTTATTAAATCGGCATTCTGTGCCAGGTGTTGCTTACTACGCCAGTATTTGCGGTTTTGCCATAAATGCCGGTGTGCCCTAAAAACTGCCGCCGCATCTTTGGGCTGACCATCGGTTAAAAATTTAAACGCCGCTACCCAATCTAATACCACCCGAATAAAAATAATTTGTTGCCGCTTTTGCGGGGCAATATTTTTATACAGCAAAGCCAGGCCGTTCCGGAAATTCAGGTAAGTTTTGTGCGGATTATTTTTTGGCAGGGTGCCCCCGCCAACGTGGTAAACTTCACTTTGGCCCTGGTACATTATTCTGTAGCCCAATAATTGCAAACGCCAGCACAAATCTATTTCTTCCATGTGGGCAAAAAAAGCTGGTTCTAAACCCTGGGCTTGTTTATAAGCCGTTGCCCTAACAACCAGGCAGGCACCGGTAGCCCAAAAAACTGGGGCTACATCGTTATATTGCCCGTAATCTTCTTCTATCGATTCAAAAACCCGCCCCCGGCAAAACGGATAGCCTAAAAAATCAATAAAGCCGCCGCCGGCTCCGGCGTATTCAAACTTGGTACGCTGGTAATACGATTTTATTTTGGGCTGACAAGCCGCAATGGTGCGGTCGGTATTCATTAAAGAAATAATGGGTACTAACCAATTGGGCGTTACTTCTACATCGGAGTTTAAGAGCACAAAATATTCGGCAGTCAAATTCTTTAGGGCGTGGTTATAACCTTCGCAAAAGCCATAATTTATTTCGTGCCGGATTAAAGTAACCTCCGGAAATTCTTTCCTTAAAAATTCGATGGAATTGTCGGTAGAAGCGTTATCGGCAACTACTACCTGGCAACCCGGCGAATACGCCAATACCTGGGGCAGAAATTGTTGTAAAAATTTTTGTCCGTTCCAGTTAAGAATTACAATAGCAACGCTAGAAAGAAAATCAGATACCAAAATTACTCATGTCTAAACCAGGAATATTGGGCAGTAAACCCTCAGTATGGCGTTTTAGCTCGTCCTGAGCTTTTTCGCCGGCTTCTGCCATTGCTTTGTTTACGGCAGCTACTATTAAATCCGAAACCATTTCTTTGTCGTCTTTATTCAGCAGGGAGTCGTCTATTTCTAAACTGATAAGCTTGCGTTGGCCGTTTACTTTGGCTTTTACCAGTCCGGCGCCCGACTCGGCGGTAACCGTAATAAATTGCAAATTGTCCTGGGCTTCCTTCATTTTAGCCTGCACTTCTTTTAGCTTGCCCATCATGCTAAACATATCAAACATAAGCTTATTCTTTAGAAAAGTAAATATTAAACAAAATTAGTTATCAATCCCTATTCGGCCAAATAAACCCGACCGGGTTTTCGGCAATAATAGGTTAACTAAGGGTTAAGTAGTAACCTTTAAGTGGGTGTGTGCTTTACCTGAACAACCCTTGTTGTTATTTATTTTAAAAACACCTCTTGCTGCCGCCTGCCGGTTATCTCACTAACGTAATTGTGCCGGTTTTGATTATTTGTTTGCCGGTAGTATCGGTAGCATTTAGAGAATAAGCGTAAACGCCCACGGGCGCTTCGCGGCCATTAATATTGCCATCCCAGCCCTGGGCCTGGTTGTTGCTCCGGAAAACTACTTTTCCCCAACGGTCATAAACCGAAAGGCTGAATTTACCAAAAACTATTCCTTTAATTTCAAAACGGTCGTTCAGGTTATCGCCGTTCGGCGAAAAAGCAGTGGGTATTCTAAAACTAGATTCTTGCCGTAGTAGCTGGGTGTTGGAATAACTTATTTCCTGGGCATTGCCAGAAGTAACTTTTATGCGGTAAATAAGTTGCTGTTGAGTATTAAGGGCCGGCGTGGTAAAGGTGTTGCCAGTAACCGGGGTGCTGCTGGCCACATTGCCGTCGGGTTCTAAGCGCTCTACAAAATATTGCCCATTGGTGCTAAAACCTATGTATTCGGTCCAGGAGAGGTTTACTAAACCATCGGGTGTTAAGGCTGCCTGTAAAAAGACGGGGCAAGTAATATTGCTGGCGGGGGAGGTGTTGCCACAATTATCGTTAAAAGATGCCTGGTAGCATACCTGGTTGTTTACCAGCCCAACGGGGGCATCGGTGTAAGTGGTTTGGTCTGTAGTAGCCAGGTTGGCAAAAGCCGCGTTGTTGGTACTTTTTTGGTAAGATATACTTTTAACCGGGCTGTTGCCCACTGGAGCAAAAGTAAGCAGTACCTGGTTAGTTGGGCTAAAAGTGCTTTGTAGAGTGCCCGGCGGCGGGGCAATATTGGTAGTAGCCATCAAACAAGTATCTGCGGAAACAGCCGTATAATTGTTTTTTAATCCGGCCCGTAGCTGATAACAATAGCGGGTGCCGCAAGCCACATCGGTATCGGTAAAAGACAGGGTACTACCCGGCAGGGTTTGGAGAAGATTTCCATTCCGGTATAGCTGATAATTCTCCAGCTGCGCATTTTCGGGGTAAGCGGGCCAATTTATATTTATCTGGATATTCCCGTTGGTGGCGGTAAAGGGTTGGCTACAAATAGCGGCTGGGAGAGTTATGTTACTACCGCAGCGATCCGTTAAACGTACCCTGAAACAAACTGAATTGGTCGTATTTATATTATTTAAGGTAAACTCCTGGGTTGCATTAGCCGGGTTCTTAATCGTATCGATTAAAGTAGCGGTGGTTCCATTCATGCGCTCCAGCACGTATAAATATTCGGGTTGCAGGTTTTTCAGGCCGAGCACCAAAGAGCCGGTCGAGGCCATTTTGGTAATCCGGATATTTTCCAGCGCCGGGGCTACCGGCGGAGGCAACGGCGAAATATCTTTTTCGGATTGACCGCTGCAAGAAGTACCCGTAAAGCTGCCGGTAACCGTTACTTTAAAAGGTCCGTTGGTGCCATAAGTATGTAAGACCGGCGTATTGCGGGTTATATTCTGGCGGGTGCCATCGTTAAAATCAACATGGTAGCTATTATATACATTGTCGGTAAGGCTAACCTTTACCTGGTTTTGGGCGCAAGAAACAACGTTAAAAGTAGGCGGCGGCGTATCTACTACTACAAATGTCCGTTCTTTCTGACTAATTTGCCCGGTATTTAAAAGTTGGGTTACTGTATATGTTCCTGGGCGGGTAAAGGTGGTAACTTTTACTGTGTCGTTAAAAGTCAGGTTATTAGTTTTATCGAAGTCGTAATATTCTTTGTCGGGTTGAGTGTTGGGTAAGCACGACCGGAACCGAACTGGTTGCCCGACGCAGAATTGCGTTACTTCCTGACCTTGCTGGTTATAAGCCTTAAAGTTATCAGGGCAGGTCGTATTCTGACCCCACAACAGGTTTTTACTTATAAAAAAAAAGACTAATAAAACTAACTTTTTCAAGTTACCGGGTTTGGCGATGTACTGCGTATAAAAGTGATGGTTTTTTCGAGTTGTTCCGAAACCATTTCTTTAGGAACGAATAAGGCGGAGTGATAATATGTGCTTAAGGTTAAATTTCCGGCTGTAATATTAAAAACCCGGCCTACTTGTGCCACCGTCCAGAAAGCCAGCGCCGTAAGTTGCTCGGTAAAATCTACCGCCTGCGAGAACAAGTGATTAATAATATTTAGATCGCCGCGGGTAAATACCACTTCAGTGGGGTTAGGGGCCACTAAATTTAACCTTTTTTGGTGCGATTGTACCAATGCCGACGCTAGTTGAAAGCCCGTAGTGGCCGGTGGTTCGGCATTGGCATACAGATTTTCCAGGGTTTCAGAAGTATAGTCAGATAAGGCACCAATTACGTGTTTTAACTCTGTTAATATAATTAATAATGCATCGCGGAGAAGACCTAAGTTTTGCTGGGCAACCGGTAAAATTATTTGTTCCTGAAAAACTGTTCTGGCTTTTGTAGCAGCCGCTTGTAGTGGCCCAATACCGGCACTAAAAGGTGCTTCGGGGGGAGTAAGCTGGCTCAATACCTCTAATAAATACGCCAACCAAGCCAGTTGCGGCTGGAGTTTAATTAAATTATTTACGGTTTCGGCGTAAGTAAAACTAGGTTGCGTGATGAATAAATTAATTTCGGCGGGTGCTAAGGCCAGCGGTTCCCAACTAAAAATATCGTTTACATCGGCGGCATTAAGTGTATAACCCTGAAAACTAACTTTGCCCTTGCCCAGTAGCGGCAAACATAATTGTGCTGCCTGGCTGGTAGGGGAGCCCTGGGTTTGTACCACCGGAAAAACCTCACGGTTATAAAACGCCAGCACCCGTTGCAGCACCGCCGGGTTTATTTCGGATTGATCCGGCTGAATAAAAGTATAAAGTTGTAATACCAACGCCAGCCGGACAACATCATCGGGCACAAACGGACCAAAACTAACCGCATGGGTAGACAGATAAGCCAGTGCCAGTTCTGCTTTCTCGGCGGGTAGAGTTGGTTCAGCATTTTTTGAAATTGCCAATTGGGGGAGCTCTAACTGGGGTTTTTCCCGCAATATAAGTTCCAGGTTGGCAATATTCAGGTTATCGGGCGTTAGTACAAAAGCCATAATTAATTTCCGGTAAGTTTGGTAATGACATCTTCGGCGGCTAAGGCTTGTTGTTCGCCGGTTTGCATATTTTTTAATTGCAATAAGCCAGTTTGCATTTCTTCGGAACCAACCAGCAACACGTAAGGTATTTTCTTTTGGTCGGCGTAAGTCATCTGCTTTTTCAGTTTGGCGGCTTCGGGATACAATTCAGTGGCAATACCGGCCTGACGGAACTGTTGCAGCAAGGGCAAAGCGTAGGTTTCGGAAGCTTTATCGAAATTAACAATTAAAAGCTGGGTAGTAGCCGTTGCTGCTTGGTTAAATAATTTGAGTTCTTCCATTACGTCGTAAATGCGGTCTACACCAAACGAAAAACCTACGCCCGACACATCGGGCAAGCCAAACATACCGGTTAAATTATCGTAGCGACCGCCGCCACTAATACTGCCCATGTTTACATTGTTTACTTTTACCTCAAAAATGCAACCGGTGTAGTAAGAGAGGCCACGGGCCAAAGTAGGATCAAATTCTAATTTGTTAAAATTATCAAATTTAAATCCTTGAAGATATCTATATACTTGGAATAGCTCAAATAATCCTAACCGGCCTGTTTCTTCTGGGTCATTGCTGTCTAATCCTTCATTTTGGAGTATATTAATTTTTTCAATATATGAACCTTGAATTGAAATTAAATCAAAAAGCCTGTCAATAGATTTTTTGCTGAAACCCTTCTCATCCAGTTCTTTTTGAACTCCTTCAATCCCAATCTTATCTAATTTATCAATGGCTATAAATAAATCAGATTCCTTTCCTTCCCCTTGAATTTCTTGATAAATTCCACTTAGAACCTTTCTATGATTAATTTTAATCGTGAAATCTGTAATGCCCAGGTTGGTTAAAACTTCATTAATCATCAGCACGATTTCGGCTTCGCAGAGCAAAGATTTAGTACCTACCACGTCGGCATCGCATTGGTAAAACTCACGGTAGCGGCCACGTTGCGGCCGGTCGGCCCGCCACACCGGCTGTATCTGGTAGCGCTTAAACGGAAAACTGATTTCATTCCGGTTCATAACCACAAAACGGGCAAACGGTACCGTTAAGTCGTAGCGTAAGGCTTTTTCCGAAATTTTGCGCAGCATACTTTTGCTGCCGTTTTGGTAATCGGCGGGGGTGGTTTTACTTAAATAATCGCCGGAGTTTAATATTTTAAATATCAGTTGGTCGCCTTCATCGCCGTATTTACCGGTTAAAACCGATAAATTTTCCATGGCCGGGGTTTCTAAAGGTTGGTAGCCAAACTTCTCAAAAGTTTTCCGGATAGTAGAAAATATATAATTTCTTTTTACCACCACCTGGGGGCCAAAATCACGGGTTCCTTTAGGAATAGAAGGTTTTTCTGCGCTCATACTAAATTAAAATTGGCCGCAAAGATAATTATTAGCCATTAGTGTTTTGTAATTAGTTTTTAGCTTTTTGTATTACAGTATTAATTTTTACATAAATCAATATCCTAATATTTGCTGTTCAGAAGTTAATAATAATACCCTTCATTCGATTACATTCAAATATAGGTTAAAAAGAAAAGCGCCAGTACAAACCAGCGCTTTCCTTAAAAATTGAATAAATACTAACTAATTACTAAAAGCTAACCGCTAATCACTAAAACACCGTATCGGCTATTTCTTTTTTCAAGAGCCAGCTCAGGCTGTAGAGATCTTTACGGCGGTCGCGGAGGTTCCGGACACTACCCGTCGAGTTCAGGTCTTTAAGTAAATCCAGGTCTAGGTCGGCAATTAATATCATCTCAGTATTGGGGGTTGCTTCGGCCACTACGGCATCGTGCGGAAAAGCAAAATCAGAAGGCGAAAATACCGCCGATTGCGAATACTGGATATCCATATTCTCTACTTTAGGCAAGTTGCCCATGCTGCCGGTTATGGCTACGTAGCACTCGTTTTCGATAGCCCGCGCCTGGGCGCACAAACGTACCCGCAGGTAAGCATTTTTGGTATCAGTCCAGTACGGTACAAACAATATTTTCATGTCCATGTCCGAGAGCATGCGGGCCAATTCGGGAAACTCTACATCGTAGCAAATTAAAATGCCAATTTTACCAATATCGGTGTCAAACACTTGCAATTTATTGCCGCCCCGCATACCCCAGTAATGGGCTTCGTCGGGGGTAACGTGCAGTTTGTATTGCTTATCCCAGGTGCCATCGCGACGGCAAAGATAACTTACATTGTGCAGTTGCTTATTGTTGTACTCGGGCATGCTGCCAGCAATAATATTAATGTTGTACGACAGCGCCATGTGCATTATTTTTTCCCGTACTTCGTCGGTGTAATCGGCCAAAGACCGGATGGCAGCCGAAGACGACGGGTCGTTGGAAAGTGCCATCAGGGGAGCGTTGAAAAACTCCGGGAACATCACAATATCGGCCTTGTAACTACTTACCGTATCAACGTAAAACTCAATTTGCTGGAGTAAGTCGTCGATGGATTTTAAGCTGCGCATCTGCCACTGCACAATACCAATCCGGACTACTTTTTTCTGACCGCCAATAATTTCTTCGCTGGGCTCGTAGTACACGTTAATCCATTCCAGCAGGGTAGCGTAGGCTTTCGATTCAATGTCGCTGGGCATATAGCCTTTCAGAATTTTCCGGACGTGGAAGTCATTACTCAACTGAAAAGTTAGAATTGGGTCGTACACTTCTTTGTTCCGCACCATTTCAATATATTTCTTCGGCGACATTTTATCGGCGTGCTCCAGGTAACCCGGAATCCGGCCGCCGGCAATAATAGCCCGCAGGTTCAGGTTTTCGCAAATTTCTTTACGCGCATCGTACAAACGCCGGCCCAAACGCAGGTTGCGGTAATCGGGGTGTACAAAAACATCTACGCCGTACAGGGTGTCGCCATCCGGGTTGTGGGTGTTAAATTCACCTTTCCCAACAATTTCGTCGTAGGTGTGTTTATCGCCGTAATCAGCATATTTTACAATTACACTCAGGGCCCCAGCCACTACTTTGCCTTTATCGGTAATACAAATCTGACCTTCCGGAAAAGCATTAAGTAAATTCTCGAATTCTTTTTTGGTCCAGGAACCGCCCAAATTAGAGTAAACCGTATCCATGATAGACTTAACCGCTTTAAAATCGGTAAGCCGCAATTGTCGGAGGGTTAATTTATGTTCAGTTTCTTTTATTTTTTCAGCCATTCTTTATCAATGGGATTTTTAACAAAATTAAAGGTTTGTTTAATGGATAACAGTACGAAGGAAAAATAAAGTTCGGTTTAATTTAATTGGCTGTGTTTAAAACCTTGATTATTTAAATAAAAATTAAGGTTTGATTTAAATTTTTTAAAAACCGGAACAAGTAAGTTTAGCCTTGGCGGCGTTCATGATTTTTGAATGGTGGGCAGGTTGACGGACCTAGGCGGTCGAGTAGTTAAGGAAAATATTAGATTGACTTGGCGTAAGAATTTTATTTGCCAGGAGATAGTTTGTAGTTTAAAACTTTATTTCAGGAACATCTTCCGGAATAATTAAACGACCGGCGGTAGCATTCTTAATTTCGTCTACGCTTACCCCCGGTGCGCGTTCCAGCAAACGGAACCCCTGCGTTGTAATATCCAAAACGGCTAAATCGGTTACAATTTTCTTTACACAATTTAAACCCGTAAGGGGCAAAGTACATGCAGGCAGAAGTTTAGATTGGCCGTCTTTAGAAGTATGTTGCATGGCTACAATAATATTCTTGGCCGAGGCGACCAGGTCCATAGCGCCACCCATGCCTTTTACCATTTTACCCGGAATTTTCCAGTTGGCAATATCGCCGCGCTCCGACACTTCCATAGCGCCCAGAATGGTCAGATCAATGTGTTCGCCCCGGATCATGGCAAAACTATCGGCCGAACTGAAAAGAGAAGAACCCGGCAACGTGGTAACGGTTTGCTTGCCGGCATTAATTAAATCGGCATCTACTTCGGCTTCGGTCGGGAAGGGGCCCATGCCCAATAAACCATTTTCTGACTGCAGTTCTACCTGCATACCCGCCGGAATATAATTGGCCACTAACGTAGGAATACCAATACCTAAATTTACGTAATAACCATCTTTTAATTCCTGGGCTATACGTTTGGCAATACCGTGTTTATCTAATGCCATGGTTTTAATGTGCTAATTTTTTAATGTGCTGATATGCTAATTGGCTAATGTGCCTTAATGGGTTATTTTCTTATTATACTGGTGTGCTAACGGGTTAATTGTTTTTACGCTTACTGGTGGTAATAATTTTGGAGAGCAGCTTTTAAATAGGCAGCAGCTTTTCTAAACGGTTAGAAATTTCCGGTTTTCCAATTAATACATTTAAGTAATTAGCACATCAGCACATTAAAAAATTAGCACATTATTGTACAGTCCGTTGTTCGATGCGTTTTTCGTAATGCTCGCCCTGAAAGATGCGCTGCACGAAAATACCGGGTGTGTGAATTTGATTGGGATCTAATGCTCCGGCTGGTACCAGTTCTTCTACTTCGGCAATGGTTATTTTACCGGCGGCGGCCATCATGGGGTTAAAATTGCGGGCAGTGCCTTTGTAAACCAGGTTGCCGGTGGTATCGCCTTTCCAGGCTTTTACCAAAGCAAAATCGGCTTTTAACCCGGTTTCGAGCAAGTACATTTTGCCGTTAAATTCGCGGGTTTCTTTGTTCTGGCCCACTTCGGTGCCGTAGCCTGCCGGCGTATAGAAAGCCGGTATGCCGGCGCCGCCCGCCCGGATGCGTTCGGCCAAAGTGCCTTGCGGTATTAAATCTACTTCCAGTTCGCCGGAGAGTAGCTGCCGTTCAAATTCGGCATTCTCGCCCACATACGAGGCTATCATTTTTTTTACCTGCCGGTTTTTCAAAAGCAAACCCAGACCAAAATCATCGACACCGGCGTTGTTAGAAATGCAGGTTAAATTTTTAATGTTTTTACGTAATAATTCCTGAATGGCATTTTCGGGAATACCGCATAAACCAAAACCGCCCAGCATGAGCGTGGCGCCGTCCGGAATATCGTGTAAGGCAGCCTGTACGTGGGGTACTACTTTATTAATCATGGGCAATAATTAAAAAAGTAATATAGGTTTTTTTTACCCGTTTAGCAAGGCCAGGGCGGTTTCCTTATCTTGGTGTAATTGCTGGCGCAGGGCCTCTATGCCGTTAAAATTTTCTTCGGCCCGGATGTAAGAAATAAAATAAACCTTAATTTCCTGGTGGTAAATATCGGCGCTAAAATCAAAGATATTTACTTCTATGGTTTGGGCAGTGCCACCTACAGTTGGGTTGGTACCAATGCTAAGCATACCGCCGTAAACCTGGTCTTTTATTTTAACTTTTACCGCGTAAATACCTTGGGCTGGTATTAATTTATGGGTATCGGCAATGGCAATATTAGCGGTGGGGTAGCCAATGGTGCGGCCTAATTGCCGACCGGCCACTACCTGGCCCGTAATACTGTAGGGCCGGCCTAAGTACGTATTGGCGGTTTGAATATTGCCTGCTTCCAGGGCTTTACGAATACGGGTAGAGCTTACCGCAATATGATCAATATCCTGGGCCGGAATTTCCTCTACCCGGAAACCCCAAGCCGGGGCGTGTTGCTGCAAATAAGCAAAATTGCCTTCACGGTTTTTACCAAAGCGGTGGTCGTAGCCAATTACCAATATTTTAGTCCGGATGGTTTCCAGCAATATTTTCTGAATATATTGCTCAGAGGTTAATGCCGCAAATTCTTTGGTAAACGGAATAATTAAAAGATAATCTATCGGGAAGGCAGCCAGTTGCTCTATGCGTTCTTCTATGGTAGAAAGCAAGCCCAAAGGGCTTTGGTTGGCTGCATCTAATACCAATCGCGGGTGAGGCCAATACGTAACTACTACACTCTGGCCATTGGTAGCCCGGGTAATTTCGAGCAGCCGCGCAATTATTTTCTGATGACCTATGTGAACACCATCAAAAGTACCGCTGGTGACAACCGCCTGCGGAAGCTCCGGGAAATCCCGGATATCACGAATGACGTTCATTTTCTAACATTTGTTTACGCAGTTCCAGAATGTCGGCTACGGTAAGGGCTTGGTCTAAGGTATAAGGGCCAATACGGGTGCGCACCAATTTAGATAAATGCGCGCCACACCTTAATTTTTCGCCGAAATCGCGGGCCAGGCTGCGAATATACGTGCCTTTGGAGCATACCACCCGGAAAGAAACCAGGGGCAAGTCGATAGCCGTTATTTCAAAAGCTTTAATTTCAATGGTTTTGGCTTTAATTTCGGCACCTTCGCCACGACGGGCCAAGGTGTAAGCTCTTTCGCCGTTAATTTTTACTGCTGAGTAAATGGGCGGAACCTGCTCTATAAAACCAGTAAAATCTGTAGTAGCCGCCCGGATAACTTCTTCGGTCAGGTAACTAATATCCTGGGTGGCATCTACTTCGGTTTCTAAATCAAAAGAAGGGGTGGTTTGCCCTAAAGTAAAATGGCCGGTATATTCTTTTTCCTGCGCCTGAATTTCTTCTATCTTCTTCGTGAATTTGCCGGTGCACAAAATAAGTAAACCTTCGGCCAACGGATCTAAAGTACCAGCGTGGCCAATTTTTTTTATGCGTAAAATATTGCGGACTTTTTTTACTACATCAAAGGAGGTCCAGGTAAGGGGTTTGTGTACCGGCAAAATCTGTCCGTTTTCTAAATCTAACTGCATGCCTACATTTCTAAATCAATACCCAGGGCCAGCATAATTAATATAATAGCACCTACCACAATGCGGTAATAACCAAAAATTTTAAAGCCGTGGCGGGTAAGAAAACCAATAAAAAATTTAATGGCCAGCATGGCTACTACAAAGGCCACCACATTGCCCAGCAACAAAATCTTTAAATCGTTTGCCGCAATAGCCTCGAAAGAAGCCGCAATTTTGGCGGTATTAAATTTAAGCAAGTCGTCTTTGATATCGAGGTGCAGAAAATCGGTTACAAACTTATAACCGGCGGCCGCCAACATGGTAGGAATAGCCAGGAAAAATGAAAATTCGGCGGAGGCTTTCCGGGAAATACCCTGGGCCAAACCGCCAATGATAGAAGCGGCCGAACGGGAAACACCGGGCATTAAGGCGATGCATTGCGCTAAACCAATAAAAAAGGCTTGCCGGTTAGAGGGGGTGCTGTGGGTTGCATCGTTGTTAAACCACTTATCTACAAACAGTAATACAATGCCGCCCAGAACCAACGAAATGGCTACCGTAATAATACTTTCGAGCATTTGGTCGATAATATCGTTCAGGGCCAGGCCTAACACCAACGCAGGTATAAAAGCAATAAATAATTTTTTGTAGAAATCTACGGATTGAAAAAAACGCTTCCAGTACAGCACCACTACTGATAAAATAGCGCCAAACTGAATATTTACCGTAAAAACTTTGGTAAACTCCAGGGAGCTGATGCCTAATAAACTAGAAGCAATAATCATGTGCCCGGTAGAAGAAACAGGCAAAAATTCAGTTAAACCTTCTACAATAGCTAAAATAACGGCGTACCACCAATTCATTTATGCGTCTTTTCGGTCCTTAACCATTATGGCAAAAAACTCTACAATAAAGCCAGCAAACACAATAAGCGGCCCTAATGTTAAGCCCAGAAAACCAAAGCCGTAAGGTTCTTTGTCCAGGGTCATGATAATAAAGCCAACAGCTAACAAAGCCAGGCCCACAAACATCAGGATGTAATTCTTTCGGCCGAAAGCAAAATCATTTTTTTCTTCCATTTCTATATTATTTAGATAAAGGATAAAAGAATAAGGAGTTGGAATCGTTTTTCTTTTATCCTTTGTGCTTACTCTGTTTTAATATAAATCATCGAGCGACATGCCCAGGTATTTTTTTATAGCCCGGTAAGAACTGATAAAGCCTAGCAAGCTACCCAATACAATTAAGGAACCCAATACAATGCCTATTTGCAGTTCGTCGCGTAAAACGTATAATTCGTTAATTTGGTAATAAGCATACTGGAGCAAACCCAAAAGTAAAATAGAGGCCAACAAGCCACTTAACAAGCCCTGAACGGTAGCCCGGTTTAAAAAAGGCCGTTGGATAAAGCCAGACGTGGCACCCACTAATTGCATACTTCTAATTAAAAAGCGTTGCGAAAACAAAGCCAATTTAAGCGTATTGTTAATTAAAATTACTACCGCTAGCACCAGTATGGCGGCAAAGCTTAATAAAATAATGCTGAGTTTCCGGATGTTTTGGTTTATAGAATCGATCAGGCTGGCCACATACTGCACTTCAAACACGCCCGGAATATTTTCTAAATCTTTTTTAATTTTAGCCAGGTTTTGCGAGTCAGCAAAATCGGCGGCAATATTTAAAATATAAGCATCGCGGAGCGGATTTTCGCCCAAAAAGTTAAGAAAGTCTTCGCCGGTTTCTTTTATAAATTCTTTGGCACCTTCTTCTTTTGAAAAGAATCGGACCTGGGCCTTTTGGTTTTGGTAGGCAATATATTCTTTTTTGGCCAAGGTTTTTTGCAGGGCAGCCAGTTGGGTTTCGGTTAGGTCCCGTTCTAAATAAACCTGCACCTCAATACTTTCTTTAACTATATTGGATAATTTACTTGCATGAATAAGTAAAATCCCAAACAAGCCAATTACAAACAAGGCCAGGGTTATGCTAAAAATAACCATCGCATACGGATAGCTGCCAAGTTTTTTCTTCCGGGTGGGTTTAATCTGATTAGATGCCATACGCGCTTATTGGTGCAAAATTAAGAATAAAAACTACAGTTTATGCGGCTTTTATTTATTTAATATCTTCGTAACGGATATCGGAGTCTAGTATTACGCGTTCGCGTTGCTGCTGGTAACGGCGGCGTAAGCGTCGCCGGGCAAATAAATCGCTGAAACGGTTAAACTGCTCGGTATGCAATATACTGACGTTGGTAGTAGCGGTATTGGTGGTACTGGCAAACCGGCGCTGCGAGGTTAAATATTCCATCCGGAGCCGGAGTTTGCCATTTTGCCCCAGGTAATATTCTACGCGCCAATCGCCGGCAATTGAATTATTGGTGCCGTATAGGTTGCTGGGGTTGTCGGTGCCGTCGGTTAAATTGCCGTTGTTAATGCCGCCTTCGCGGGTTACACGCAACCGCCCTTCTAACAAACTATAACTTAAACGCACCTGCAAGTTACGCAAAGCTACCTGGTCGAGGCCGCTTTCGCCGTTGCCCGCCATTAACCCAATATCTACCTCCAAATTAGAATCTACCTGCGATAAAAAGTTGCCTAATTGGTTGGTTACTAATTCGCTTAAGCTGCCGGTTATACCTTCTTCAATGGCGCTGCTGCCAAAACTGTTCCGTTCGGAGAGCCGTTTTAAAATAAGCAAACTAAATACCTGGCGGTTGAGCTCGTCCTGGTCGTTGCGCAAATCGGCAAATACCCGGGCTAACTGGGTTTCTACATCGCTGGGTGCGTTCCGGAATTCCAAATCCAGGTTTATTTCGGGGGTAAGTAAATTGCCGGTCAGGTTCATAACGGCCATAACCGGAATACGGATGTTACTTAAAGTCGCATCGTTGTTTAACAGGCTTTGCGGAATTAATACGTTTTGCGTGTAAGTAGCCGTAATATTCATAATGCCGGCATACGGGTCGCCGTTCCAGGTAATGGTACCGCCCGGCCGGATTACAAATTCTTTATTTATTAAATTATACAAAGTAAAATTATAGGCACCCCGCACAATTTCTACCTGGCCATCCATGGTAAATTCGCCGCGGGTATCAATATTCATGCGCAGGCGGCCATCGCCGGAACCCCGTACAATGTCGCCGGAGGTTTGGTCCAGGATAATTTCGATGTACGCATCGGGGGTAACCTGCAAATTAAAGTTTAGGTTTATGCCCGCTAAATTTACCTGGTCTTTGGCTGCAATGGGTACTACAGCAGTAGTATCTGAAACATTGCGGTTTACAAACCGGATAAAGTTCTGGCGGGTAACCGTACTACTGTTGTCGAGCGGAATAGATAATTTGGTACCGGCTTCGCTGCGGGCATCAATATTTATTTGCAGGTTGGTTGGTGAGCCCAGTACCGTGGCCGAACCGGTAGCTACTGCTGTACCATAATACAATTGGTTTTGCTCGCGGGTAGTATTCAGCACCATTAAACGCCGGAATTCGCCGCGTAAATCCAGAATCATGTTTTTAAAACCCTGGTGAATAATGCTGCCGCTAACGGTTCCCTGGTTATTTAGCGCATCGCGGAGTTTTACATCCCGGAACGTAATATCATTTTCGGTAAAATAAATGCGGTCGGTAAAAGTGTAATAGGTATTGAGGTAAGTAAAGTTAAATTTCCCGTTGGTAACCAGCACGGAGCCCGCCAAATTGGGTCCGGTTAGCGGCCCGGTAATCTTTACCCGGCCCGCCATGGTACCCGACATATCGTTGAAAAGCGAATTTAAAAGCGGTTCTACCAGTTTTATAGGGGCTTCGTCCATGATAGCCAATAAATCTAATTGGTTTCTTTCATTGGCCGGGTTAAAATAACCACTCACATTCAGCACTTTCATGTTGTTGCGGTTAATTGAAGCATCAATACCCAACCGATCGCCTACGTTGTCCCAGTTTGTTGTACCGGTTATTAATCCCACGTAATAGGTATCCATGTAAACGGAGTCGGCGTTTAGTTTACTCGTAACTTCTACCTGCCGGTAAATATCGCGGGCGGTAAGGTCGGCGTTTAAAAGGCCCCTTATATTGCTGTTAAACAATGGATTCAGGTTTTCCAGCCGGAAATCAGAAATTTTAACGTTTAAAGCGGAAGTGGGGTCCTGCGACAACATACCCGCCACACTAATGCGCTGGTTTTGGTGCGAAATTTCAAAATCTTTAAAATTTATTTCTTTACCTGATCCTGCAATTTCTATAACGTTGTTGGGTGTAATGCGCCAGGGTTTATCCAGTACATTAATGTCGGAATTGGTAAATACTACTTGCAGTTTATTTTCCAGGAAAGCCAGATTACCGCTTAGGCTTACCCGGTTGGTAGCGTTTACCTGGGCTACATTGGTGGTAAACCCAATTGAGCGGTCGCTCCAAACACCTTCTAAGTATAGATTTTCGGTATTAGCGCCCGTAGAGAGCACTTGCCGGCCAGAAGTAATAAAAGCATTGGCCAGTACATCGGGGCTGTAAGGCAGTTTAGAAGTGTTTAATTCAATTTCGTTCGTGATAAACTTGTGTTTTTTGTAATACAAGGTATCGGTATGCCCGATTAAAGTTAAAATGGCGTTGGAACCCTGCCGGAAACTACCTTCCAGGTGGCTATTATCCGAAATGCCCATATCCGGGGCAAAAGCTTTTATAATGCCGTTAAACTCTTTCAGGTGCACATAATAATTTAAATCGTACGTGGGCAAAGAAGTGCGTTTTTTGTTTTTGTAATAAGCCGCAATAACAGGGTCGTTGCTTTCAAAGTTGAGCCAATATTCGCGGTACAAAACTTTTAAATCTTGCAGCAAGGTGGTGTAGTCCCAGGTGCCCGAAGCTTTCAGGTCGGCTACTTCCGAGTTAATATCCAGGGTCCTTTGGTCGCCGTTTAGCGCCGAAACCAGCACCACCGAATCGGTGGGTACCACGTAATCGTTCAGGGTTAAAAGGGTATTCGAAAAATGCGCCCGCCCCACAATTTCGTCGGGTTTAAGCCCCTTAAAGTTTAATACGGCCTGGGTTTGCAGGTTTATTTTCTCTTTCGTGAATTTTAAAGCCCTTAAATCCAGGTGCCGGATGTCGGCTACTACATCATAGGCTGGGTTGGCTTTATTTAGATTAATATCGCCTTTGGCAGTAAGGTTTACGTTGGGGTCGCGAATGCTAAAGTCGCCGGTAAAGGTTTGTCGGCTCAGGTTGGCCTTGGTCTTAATATTGCGGTAATTGTAGCCCATTAAATGAATGGCCTGAATGGTGGCATCTACCTGCACGCGGGCCGTTGCTAAATCAAACCCGGTACCTTTTACCCGGCCATCGACTGACACCGTGGTGATAAGTTGCGGCGTATTAAGTAGTTTGCCTAAATTAAAATTATTGCTTTTTACATAACCGCTGTACGATGATAAATTGGTACGGGGATTGATTTTAAGGTTTACATCCGAAACTACATTGCCCAAAGCCGTACTAAAATTGCCATTGGCCACAAAATCGTAGTAAAAACCAATAAAACTACCGTTTAATTTTACCGTGCCCAGGCGCTGGGCCATTTGGTAAGCTTGTTTGGGTAAGTAGGGTTTAATATCGGCGGCATTTATAGTAGATGGTTTTAAATCTAGTTCTACAAACGTTTCTTTAATTTTTGGTAATCCCCGGGAGCTTACATTGCCTACGATGTGGGTGTTTTTGCCGTAATAAACATCCAGGTTTTTGGCGTAAAACCGGTTTACCCTACCTGTTACCTCACCGGTAATTAATATCTGGTCGTGCAAATCTTTTACCTGGGGCGCAAACATGGCTACATCGTCGGAGTAAATGCGCGACGATTGAAAGCGGCCGGTAACTTTTACGCTATCGTTAAAATTTACAAAATTCCCAAAACGGCGATAATCAAAACGAACGTAATTGGCTAGGTTACTTTTACCCAGTCTTAAGTTCAGGTCTTTAAATTCCCAAAAGGTGGCCGCATAGGTCATGTGGCTGCTGAGCTCGTGCACCCGGGTTTTGGTGCGGCCCTCGGTGGTACGCAAATCGGTAATTTTGGCCTGTAACGTATCGCCCAATACAATATCGGTTATTTGGGCGTAAATGCTATCGGCAATTAGGTGCTGGTAATCAATGCCCGATTTGGCCAAAGGTTTATTCTGGTCGTCGTAGGTAAAGCGCCCGTTTTTAAGGGTAACGGCTTCAATGTCAAAATCAAAAGGCTTGCTGGTGGTAGTGGTGTCTTTTTTGGTCATGAGCCGTTTTAAGGCTTCCATAAAAGAGCTGAGGTTAAATTGTTTTGTGCCGGCATACCGTACCAGGTTGGCCTGGGGGCGATCCAGGGTTACATTATCGAGTTGCAGCCGGTTGGGTTTTAAGATATTAAAATAGTTAATATCGGCATCAACCTGGTTCACCGAAAATAAAACTTCGTTCTTATAATCGAGTACCTTAACTTTGTTTAAAATTACCTGATCAAAAAACTTTATATCTACGCTCCCGATGCTTACTTCATGACCAATTTTAGCGGATATAAGAGAAGCCGCTTTGTGTACGACCCTGGTTTGTACCGACGGAATCCGGATAGCAATCATAATTGCGCCAAACAGGAGCAGTAGAAAAGCAAATAAACCTAAAATAAATTTCAGGAATATTTTACCAACTACCCGAAGGTTAAATTTCTGATTTTCCAATTAAATATGTGTCCTACAATTTTAGCAATTGAGTCTTCCTGCGATGATACATCGGCCGCTATTATTAAAGACGGCAAAATGCTGGCCAATATTGTGGCTACGCAGGCAGTTCATGAGAAATACGGGGGAGTTGTGCCCGAGCTGGCTTCCCGGGCCCACGAGCAAAATATTATTCCGGTTGTTTCTCAGGCCTTGCTTACGGCAAATATAACAAAAAGTGAGTTAAACGCGGTGGCATTTACCCGGGGGCCAGGTTTATTAGGCGCTTTGTTGGTAGGTTCTTCTTTTGCCAAAGCCTTGGCATTGGCACTGAATATTCCGCTTATAGAGGTAAACCACATGCAGGCCCATATTCTGGCCCATTTTATAGACGAACCTAAACCTGCTTTCCCGTTTTTATGCTTAACGGTAAGCGGCGGGCACACCCAAATTGTTTTGGTAAAAAATTATTTAAACATGGAAGTACTGGGCCAAACCACCGACGATGCCGTAGGCGAAGCCTTTGATAAATCGGCGAAATTATTAGGGTTGCCTTATCCCGGAGGGCCGTTGTTAGATAAATTGGCCCAGGAGGGTAATCCTGATGCCTATAGTTTCCCAATAGTAAACATGCCAGGTTACGATTTTTCGTTTAGCGGCATCAAAACTTCAATCTTAAATTTCTTAAAAAATAACAGCTCCCAAAATCCAAATTTTATCCCGGATAACCTGCAAGATATTTGTGCCAGCATACAGCAGGCGCTTATTCTAACCCTGATGAAGAAACTGGTTTTGGCGGCAAAAGAAACCGGTATAAAAGAAATTGCCATTGCGGGCGGCGTGTCGGCCAACTCGGGTTTGCGGCAAACTTTGCAGGCGTATGCCCAAAAATACAAGTGGCAAACCTACATACCTGCTTTTGAGTATTGCACCGATAATGCCGCTATGATTGCCATGGCCGCGCATTTTAAATATTTAGAAGGAGCCTTTACCGACCAATATGCCAGCCCCGACCCTCGTTTAAAATATTAATAAGTGCGTATAACCAGATTATAAATTATTTTAATCTTGTTATAGCTAATCGGCAGCTTATTACCATCATAAATATTAGTAGCTAGGCTGAACGGGAATGACCCGTTAACATCTAAACAGCCTCCGGAAATACTTGTGAATAACAGAAGCTACAAATTAGAACATTTATTTGGGCGGGCAGCAATGAAAAAGCAACCCAAAAATTTTGAAAAAAGAAAATTAAGCGAAACTTTTGAACCCTAAGCGGTGCGTAAATGGCAAAGGAAAAAGACAGAATAAAAAAAACGGTAAATATTCAGAATCGCCGGGCTTCTTACGAATACCATTTTTTAAATAAATATACCGCTGGTATTATGTTAACCGGTACCGAAATAAAATCGGTGCGGGAAGGAAATGTTAATTTAACCGATGGATTTTGTTCTTTTCTGGACGGCGAACTTTGGTTAATACAGGTGCATATTGCCAAATTTACCGAGGGTACTTATAATAACCACGAACCAACCCGCACGCGCAAATTATTGCTAAATAAACGCGAGTTAAACCAGCTTAAGAAAAAATCGGAAGAGCAGGGCGTTACCATTATACCAACCCGGTTATTTATTAACGAAAGGGGCTTTGCAAAAGTAGATATTGCTTTGGCCAAAGGTAAAAAGCTATACGATAAGCGCGAAGATATTAAAGAACGCGATGTAAAACGCGAAATGCAGCGCGAACGCTATTAGACACTAGCGTCTGGATAAAACCAATCAAAAAAATGCTTTAGACTACCTTTTTTATTAAAGCTGTTTCGTGTTTCGGAAATGGCAGGAACGTTTGCCCGGGCCGCTTGTATTCACCGGCAAGTAGTCGGGCAAAAGCTAAAAGATTGGCGGCGATAACACCACCCATAATAGTTGTTAGCCCATTTAGGAAAACACGAAACAAGTTCTATAAAGCGCGTCTAAAAATCTACTATCTAAAATATAACTATAAAAAAATTGGATTACGGAATTTGTGCTTTGAGCCATGTGCCGGTCAGGAGTGAGCCCAGCGACAAAAGTGAATTAATTACGGAGTTGTTCTTTGGGGAATGCTACGCCATTCTGGCGCAGCAAGGTAATTGGCTGCACGTACAAAATGCGCTCGATTTATACGAAGGCTGGATAGATTATAAACAACACCTGGCTGTTACGCCAGATTATTTTACCGCCTGGAAAAGTAAAATGCACCCCCGCACCCTCGATGTGGTGCAAACAGTAAGCAATGCGCAGGTAAGAATCCCGATATTATTAGGGAGTACCTTGCCCTTTTTTGATGGCATGAATATTACCATTGGCAACCAGAAATATTTATTTAACGGACGCGCCTCTAACTTAAACCAGCCGGTAAAAGAAAATTTTCTTAAAAAAATTGCTTTAGCTTTTTTAAAAGCGCCTTACGTGTGGGGTGGCCGTTCGGTATTTGGGGTAGATTGCTCGGGTTTTGTGCAGCAGGTCTACGGTATTTGCGGCTACCAATTACCCCGCGATGCCTGGCAACAAATTTCGCACGGCCAGGAAGTACACTTTGCTACCCAAACGCGCCCCGGCGATTTAGCTTATTTTGATAATGCCGAAGGCCGGATTGTGCACGTAGGTTTAATGCTCGACGACAACCAGATTATACATGCTTCCGGCGAAGTGCGCCTAGATACCCTCGACCACCAAGGTATTTACAACCGCGACCGCAAGCGCTATACCCACCAATTACGGCTTATCCGGCGCATTTTTAAAGATCTGTAAATTTTTTAATCCTTTATTTTACCAACCTTTAGGGTGATATAAACCAACTACTCCGGCACCTTTGCGTAAGACAGATGGTAACAAATATTTACCATTATGGCTATTTCAGAAGAAGATAACAAAAATACGTCGGACCGGACGAACAATATATACGACAAAGATTACCGGGAGCAAACCAACGAAAACCGGCCGGACCCCAGCGCCAAACGAAATGTGGGCTTAGGCGGTGAAACCGAGCGCCGGGGCCAAAAAGACAAATTAGAAAACCTGCATATTGGTGGCAACGAAAGCACCGGCTACGGTGCCAATGACCCCGATAACATAGAGGCTACCGCTCAAGGGCCCGGTTTTGAATTTGAAGGAAGTTACGACGAAATGGATGGTAGCGTAAACGGCATCCGGGCCAACGAACAACCGTTTGGCAGCAACGAAACCGAACCGAACGAAAACGAAGAAGGTTATAAACGCATTTAGCTGTTTTTAAGAAGCTGTTCCACATTTGTTTTCGAACAGGAAAAATAGTCATGGGCGGTGTTATCACCACCCATGGCTCTTTTTGTTTTTATTAAGGTATTAAAGCACCTTATATAAAGTAAATCTTCATCCTCGGAAATTAAATTATACTGGTTAAGAATTACTTCTTACGGATTAGTCTGATAAAGCTATATGGGTAAAGATTTTTTTCGTCGGGCTGGTGGTCTTCTCGCCACACTTCTTCCCACTCATTTTCGGAGAGTTCCGGGAAATAAACATCCCCTGCAAAAGTGGCTTGTATCTTGGTCAGGAAAAGGGTGTCTATTTCGGGTAAGGCTTCTTTTAATATTTCGGCTCCGCCAATAATAAAAATATCATCGTGTAAAGCTTTACCGGCCGCAATACCCGCCGCAATAGAATTAACCACAATAGCGCCGGGTTGTTCGTAACCGGGCTGGCGCGTAATAATAATAGAGGTGCGCTGGGGCAGCGGTTTGCCAATCGATTCAAACGTTTTGCGTCCCATTAAAATGGGGTGGTGCAGGGTAGTGGCCTTAAAAAATTTAAGGTCGGCGGGTAAATGCCAGGGCAGTTTATTATCCTGGCCAATTACCCGGTTCTCCGACATGGCAAATATTGATGCAATCATTTTAATAATTTGTGTAAAGGAATGAGAGGCAACAGTCTAGAAGCCTATATTTTAAGACCAATGCGCGAAAACTGGTAAGGTAAAACTTGGATAAATCTTTAAAGCCATTTTTTTAATTGAACCTGTTTAACCTTTTTAAATACATCTATCAGTTTGCCCTTGTCGGGTGTTTTTACCGGCAAGTAGTTGGGCAAAAGCTAAATAATTGGCGGTGATAACACCACCAATGGCCGTCAATGGGCATCAGCGTAATAAAAACAAAAACAGCTTTAATAGTTAACTTAGGTTTTTAACCGGTAACCTCTTAAAAATTCTTCTACGCCCATGCGTTTTTTGCCTTCCAGTTGTAAATCGGTAATGTTTAAAGTGCCCTGGGCGGTAGTAACGTGCAAGTAATTTTTGCCGTTGCTGGTAAAGGTGCCGGGGGTAACCGTATTATCCGGCGTATCTTGAATTACTTCGGCCCGGAATATTTTTAACGTTTTGCCGTCGAGTAAAGTCCAGGCCGTGGGGTACGGCGATAATCCCCGGATAAAGTTCCGGACCTGTTCGGCGGATTGCTGCCAGTTAATCTGGCAATTTTCTTTAAATATTTTAGGCGCTTCTTTTAATTCCTGACCTGTGGGTTGGGGTTGGGGTTGTACGTTGCCGCTGGCAATGGCCTGGACCGTTTTTAAAGCCAAAGCGGCTCCGGCGAGTTTTAATTTTTCGTACAAAGTGCCAAAATCATCGTCGGGGGTTATGGGTAATTTGTCCTGAAGCAGCATGTCGCCGGTATCTATCTGGTGGCGCAGGAAAAAAGACGTGACACCGGTTTCGGTTTCGCCGTTAATTAGGGCCCAGTTAATAGGGGCCGCCCCCCGGTATTGTGGCAGCAACGATGCATGAATATTAAAAGTACCTAATTCCGGCATTTGCCAAACTACTTCCGGCAGCATCCGGAAAGCCACAATAATTTGCAGATTGGCCTGGTAGCTGCGTAGTTCTTCCAGAAAAGACTCGGCTTTTAGGTTGGTGGGTTGCAAAACCGGAATGTTCTGGCTTACCGCGTATTCTTTTACCGGCGATTGGGCCAGTTTCAGACCGCGACCGGCCGGTTTATCGGGAGCTGTAATAACTGCCACCACCCGGTAATTATTTTCTACTAAGGTTTGCAGCGTAGGTACGGCAAAATCGGGCGTACCCATAAATATTATTCTTAAATCCGGCATAGTTATTTATTCAAAATCGGGGTAAAGTAAATATTTCTGACGCATTTTTTTGTATTGCGTTAAAGCTGGCTGCCAGGTAGCCCGTATTTGGGCTTCGGGTTTACCGGCAATTATTTGTTCTTTTAGTTGCGTGTTGCCGGCCAGGCTGGTAAAAAAGTTGTTAAAGAAATTAGCCTGGTTTGTAGAGTTCTGGTAAAAATCAATCAGGTAGGTAAGCGAAAATTTACCCAGCCCATCTTTAGGCGTGAGTTTGTAGCCATAACAAACCTGGTTTAAATGGGGCGGTTTGGTAGCGCCCGGCATAGACTTAGGCGTAAAAGAATAATTCTTTTTGGTATAAAACGGGCTGCCAATTACCTGAAATGGGGTTTCGGTGCCGCGCCCCACACTTACGTTGGTACCTTCAAATAAACAAATAGACGGATATACCTGTACGGCTAAATCGTTGGGTAAATTGGGCGAGGGTTTTACCGGCAGCGAATACCGGGTTTTGTGGGTATAATTTTTTACCGGAATAACTGTAAGCCGGCAGGTGCGTTGGTTCGGAAGCCACTTTTCGCCGTTAATCATTTGGGCCAGTTCGCCTACGGTTAAACCGTGTACTATCGGAATGGGGTGCATGCCCACAAAAGACTTATATTTCAGATCCAGCACCGGGCCATCTACGTAATAGCCGTTGGGGTTGGGCCTGTCCAGTATCAGCACCGCTTTATTATTTTCGGCGGCGGCTTCCATTACGTAGTGCATGGTGCTAATGTAGGTATAAAACCGGGTGCCTACATCCTGGATATCAAACAAAAGCACATCTACGTTTTGGAGTTGGGCCGCCGATGGTTTTTTGTTAGCGCCGTACAGCGAAAAAATAGGTAAGCCGGTTTTGGCGTCCTGCGCATTGGTAATGTGGGCACCGGCATCGGCCTCGCCTCTAAAACCGTGTTCGGGTGCGTATATTAAAGCAATATTTACGCCGACCGCCAGGAGGGTATCTACCAGGTGCTTAGTGCCCACCACAGAAGTTTGATTTACTACCAGCGCTACGCGTTTGCCTTTTAAAAGCGGTAAATATTTATTGATTTGCTCGGCCCCAGTTTGCACGGCCGGAGCCAGGATTACCGGGGTTGGAGTATAATTATAGCTTACCGGGGCGGCACTTGGCAGTTGCAGATAAGGTATATTTAAACACTTCTGGCCCCAAAGCAGTAAAGATAAACCTAAGTATAGGAGTGGCTGTATCATGCGGTAAAATTAGAAAATTAAATTCAGGCACCTATATTTGTTATTAAAGAAGCCCTTGTGAATATAGCAAAATATATTTCTAACAGAATTACCGACGGCGGACCGCAATCGTTTACGAACTCGGTTACCAAAATTGCCATTATTAGCATTGCCATTGGTCTGGCCATTATGATTGTTTCCTTTGCCATTCTGGAAGGTTTCCGAAATCAGATTCAAAGTAAAATATTCAGTTTTGCGGCCCACATGCAGGTGCGTAAGTACGATACGAATAACTCTTTTGAAGGTAATCCGATTAGTACCCTGGCCGTTGAAAAAGATTTAAAAAATATACCGGATATACAAAAATACCAACCATACGCGCTTAAAACGGCTATTGCCAAAGCCGGCGACGAGGTGCTGGGTTTAATTATTAAAGGCATTGACGCGCATTACGATTTGGAACCCATGCGTAAAAACCTGGTGCAGGGCAATGCACTTAAGTTTAACGATTCGGCGGCTTCCGATGAAATAATGGTTAGTCAGCAAATAGCCGATAAGCTTAAATTAAATATCGGCGATAAAGCTACTTTTTATTTTATACAGAACCCGCCCCGCGCCCGGCGATTTACCATTGCGGGCATTTATAAAACCGGCCTCGAAGAATTTGACCAGGCTTATGTTATTGCCGATTTGCAACACATCCGGGATTTAAACCGCTGGGGCGACACGCTGGCGGGTGGCTACGAAATTGTGCTAAAAGATTTTACCAAAATAGATACGGTGGCCAACGTGGTTTTTGATAAAATGGATTACGATCTGCAGTTGCAAAAAATTACCGACCAGTACGCCCAATTATTTGACTGGATGAAATTGCTGAAAAAGAATGTGATCATATTTCTGGTGCTGATTGTTTTTGTAGCAACGTTTAACATGATTTCAACGGTGTTTATCATGATTTTGGAGCGCACCAACATGATTGGCCTTTTAAAAGCCTTGGGTGCCACCGACCCTCAAATCCGGGAAATATTCTTTTTCCGGGGTTTAAGCCTTACCCTAAAAGGACTGTTCTGGGGCAATGTAATTGCTTTGTCTTTTTGTTACCTCCAGGATAAATTTAAAATCATACCGCTCGACCCCGAGAACTATTACATGGACACGGTGCCTATTTACTGGAACTTTGGCGTAATTGTGTTGCTCAATGCCATTACGCTTATTCTTACCATGCTCTCCATTATAATCCCAACCCTGATGATTACCCGCATTAAACCCGTAACCGCTATTAAGTTTGATTAGAAGTTAGGCGTTATATGGGCGATGTTCGGAGTACATAGGTGATTGGTTCTGGATATGTTAATCAAAAAAATCCTCCAGCTAAAGCAGGAGGCAATGCAATCTCTATTTATTCAGTAACATTGCATTGCCAGCTTAAAAGAAATCAGTTTGCAGAGATAAGCTTATGCAATCCAGTATAGAGCACAATATTTGCTTTTGCCTAAGTCTTACTTCTTCGCTCTAGCCCGCAAATGCACTATTAAAGCCGCCGTAGAAAAGAAGAGGCCAATAAAAACCACGCCCGGCCAGCGCCAGTAATGCCAGGCCTGGCTGGCACTGTAGGTACCTAAAGCGCCGCCCATAAAATAGGTAACCATGTACACGGTGTTCAACCGATTACGGGCCTCGGGCCGGATAGAGAATATTAAGGTTTGGTTGGCAATGTGGGTGGCCTGTACGCCCATATCCATTAAAATTACGCCCAGTACCAAAGCCACCATACTGGTACTAAACACCCCAAACATAATGTAGGATAGGATAATTAAAATAATACTGAAGGTGGTAATTTGCTGCGGGTTGCCTTTGTCGCTGAGGCGACCCATGTAAGAAGCGGCCAGTGCCCCAAAAGCCCCAATCAAACCAAAGGCTCCGGCAACCTCCGGTCCGGCATTAAAAGGTGGCTCGCGCAGCAAAAAAACCAACGTAGTCCAGAAAGCGCCAAAGCACGCGTAACACAAGGCCCCTCTTAAGGCGGCCAGACGCAGCAGGGGCTCTTCGCGGGCCAGATGCGTGAGCGAAACCATTAATTCTTTGTAAGTACCTTTGTAGGTAGGATTAACCTCGGGCAATAATAAATACAACACCAGCCAAAGCACACCCATTAAACCTGCGGCAATAATAAACATGGCCCGCCAACCCAGGTAAGCCCCAATTATGCCGCTAACCGTGCGCGATAGTAAAATACCGATGAGCAAACCACTCATAACAAACCCCACGGTACGGCCCCGGGTTTCGGGTTTGGCCAGGTGCGCCGCCATAGGAATAAGCAATTGTGGTATAACCGAGGTAGCACCAATAAAAAAGCTGGCCACCATCAGAAAGTGAATATTAGGCGACCAGGCGGCCAGCAACAAGGCCAGAATAATAAGCGCGAAATCATTTAAAATTAATTTTTTTCGCCGGAACATATCGCCGAGCGGAATAATTAAAAGCATGCCCAAAGCATAGCCAATTTGGGTGAGCATGGCAATAATACCGGCCTGGCTTTCGGGTACCCCAAACGTTTGCGAAATGGCACCCAGCAAGGGTTGGTTGTAATATAAGTTGGCTACTACTAAACCCGTAGCAATTGCCATTACCCATAAATTTAACCGGGTTAACTCGGGAGGGGTATTGGCCACTGTTTGGTTATGCATATAAATAGAAAAGCTTTATAAACGATGTTTAAAATCAGGGGCAAATTACAGCTAATACTGTATAAGCCGATAGTATAAAATATTGGCTGCGCCGCTTTGCCCTAGCCCATACGTAAGCTTCGGCCTAAATGCCTTTATTTTCTATCTCTAAGCCTAACTTTTTATTTTTATACAGGTATCTTTTGAAAGAATTTCCGGTAAAAAAGGGAGAATATTACGGGTATCTCAACCTAAATATTTTCTACAGATAATGAATATCTGACACCAAGAAGAAACGCATCTGAACGCTAGAATATCATTTTATTCGCCAATATAGGTTCGTATTTCAGTTTTGAGCAGAGTTTGGCGCCATTGGTGGTGTTATCACCGCCAATCTTTTAGCTAGATCTGACTACCTGCTGGTGAAAACACCATAACCTTTAGGCGAAGCTACTAATACTGACGCAAGTTTAGCGAAGCGTAACTTGTGCCAGCATATAAAGGTCAGCTACAAACTGGTGCGAGCAGACGTGAATTATTCTAAAATATTCTTTAACCTAGCTACTACGGTAAAAATACACAGCAAGAATAATGGTTTCAGCCAGCTTATAAAATACAAAACAGCTTAGTAGTTATAAATTTAACCTAAACAAAAAGTATAAAGCAAAAAAGAAGCGCCCTAGCTACAGCGCTTCAGAAATTACCTGTACATAAATAAAAGCAAGCTCTTTGTTGAAGAACACGTAAATGCTACTTTAAAATGTGTGTACTTAATAATTGGTAAACAGAATTAATATTATCGTCTTTCTTAAAGTCTTTCCGAATGGGTTCCGTTTGGCCGGTTATCCAAATTTTTAGTTCGGCATCTAAATCCAGCAGGCCGGCGCTTTCTTTCGAAAAACGGGTAATAGATTTGTAAGGAATAGATAAATATTCGGCTTTGTTGCCGGTTAAACCTTGCTTATCTACCAGTATAAGCCTTTTATTGGTAAATACGAGCATATCCCGCACAACCCGGAAAGCTTTTTCTAATTGTTCGCCGGGCGCCAGCACCGCACCAAACTCTTGCTGCAGTTTTTGGATTGATATTTCGGAAGCGTGGCCCATTAAGCCATCTAATAATCCCATTGCTTTCGTAGTTTATAATATTAATGACTAAAAAAGAGCCCGGTTTAGCATAGTAAATAAACCCGGCTCTGCTTAAATATTTAATTATCCGAAGGAGCCAAACCTATATTTTCCATATTATTTAACTCATCGGTGTTCTCCTCCATTAATTCTTTCAGGGCCGTGTCGGTGTCGTTATTTACCAGCAGCGCAAAAAAGGTAGGGGCATGGGTTTGGGCTGAGTCGTAAGCCAAATTGGCATTTACTACTTTCCAGCCATCTTGGGCCATTTGGTTTAATCCAATTTCAAATGCCTCGGCCGAATCTACTTTTAGAACCTTGTATTTTTTCATGGTAACTAGTTACGCAATTGCTTAGAAATAGGTGGAATAATTTATAGCCGTAAACGTAGAAATATTGCTAAAACCTGAACAACACCAGGTGCTGTATTTTGCCGTATAAATTGGTAAGCTCTAATATATTCTGGGTAGGTATTGCCCAGGAGTATTGCTGGGTAGTATTGTATCGTGTAGAACTTAATTACGTAATTATGGCGCTGATAAAAACAAGGTAAAAAAGAAAATAACCAAACAGTTTAAAAAAATCCTGAAAAGGCACGGCCGGGAAATTGCGCTGGGTTTGGTAACCGCTTTGCTAACCAGCCTGGTAGAAGACCAGAAATCTAAAAAGAAAAAGAAGAAAAAATAATTTAATGACTTAAAACTTCTTAAGATGGTTGGTGCTGAACCCCAACATAAAACAGACCCGCTAAACCAAATTTTTAAAGTAATAAACTACGGCCAAACCATTATAAAAAATATATTTGCCGCGGCACAAACGGCTGCTCCCCATTAAACTTTTATTGAGCCCGTTGCCAAGCCTGGCATTTTTAATGGCTACAGAACTAACGGCTATATAACCTTAATAAAGTTTTAAGCGTAAATATTCCTGGATAGACAAAGCAAAAACGGCCTGGCAATTGCGTCAGGCCGTTTTGCTTTTTACAGGCTTTAGCTCGGCAACTAATCTGGTTTAAAAAAAATCTACTTAAGGGCATGCGTATTCCTTTCGAAACATTAAAACAAGAATTACAGCGGGTATTGATAAAATTAGGGTATTCGCCGGAAAGGGCTAGCCTGAGTGCCCGCCTTTTTGCCGAAACAGATCGCGATGGCGTTTACTCGCACGGCCTCAATCGTTTTCCGCGTTTAGTTGAATATATTCAGAAAGGCTACGTAAAGCCAAGTGCCGAGCCAAGCCTGAAAAATAAATTAGGCTGTTTTGAAGCTTGGGATGGACAGCAAGGCCCTGGCAATATAAACGCGTACCAGGCCATGGCCAGGGCTATTGAATTAGCACAAAATAATGGCCTCGGGGCCGTAGCCTTAGGCAATACCAACCATTGGTTGCGCGGGGGCTCTTACGGCTGGCAAGCGGCCGATGCGGGTTGCATTGGTATCTGTTTTACCAACACCATTGCCAATGTACCGCCTTGGGGCGGCAAAACACCGGCATTGGGCAATAATCCGTTTATTATGGCTGTACCACAAACCAATGGGCAGCACGTTGTTTTAGATATGGCTTTAAGCCAGTTTTCTTATGGTAAATTGCAAGCTTACGCCCAATCGGGTAAAGAGCTACCGGTACCGGGCGGTTATAATACTAACGACGATTTGACCCAAAATGCCGCGGCTATTCAAGAATCGGAGCGGGCCTTGCCCATTGGTTTCTGGAAAGGAGCCGGGTTTAGCCTGCTCCTGGATCTGGTAGCAGCCACCCTTGCTGGTGGGCGTACTACCGCTGCTATTACAGGTATGGCGGATGAATTTGGCGTGTCGCAGGTGTTTATGTGTTTCCATCTGGCCCAAATTCAGGAACCGGCATTTACCGATGCTATTGTACAGCAAGCTTTAGCTTTTATCCGGGCCAGTTCGCCGGTTAATTCCGCAACCGATATTTTGTATCCGGGCGAGCGGGTATGGCAAACCCGCACCGAAAATATGCAAAAGGGCATACCAGTTAACCCCGAAATTTGGGAGCAAGTTAGAAGCCTATAAACAACAATATACGGATAGCACCAGCAGGATTATTTTCCTTGATTTTAATACGGATGATTAGGCTTTGATTATTTTAAACCGTTTAGATTCTAGCTTTTTGTAATTTCTCTTTGCTCAATATTTAATTTTTAGTTGCTTACTCTTAGCTACCCTTAATATTTATACAGATAAGTAAAGAGATGATATTATGTTAGAACTTTATTGTTATTAGTTTCTGATAATTGACTTCTGCTAAATTTATTACTTTATACCCAATACTTATAACTGGCTACTTGCCTTTTAAGAATTATGATTAGGCACCGGCGATAACTGGTTTACCATCATGGCAGTAGTCGGGAAGTTAGGTTGAGCAAATTTGCGGATTCCTGGTAATTTGGGTAGAGCTGGGCCATTCATTTTTTCAATTGCTATTCTTGAGTCGGTCCAACTACTAAAATGAGTAGTGTTGCTTATTTTAATTAGTTGGTACGCTTCAAACTCCGTAGTTCCTATGCCGGGTACCTGGCGCGGGGCAAAAACTTTACTTGCTAATTTTTCCAAACTCAACTTAACCGGTGCCAATATCTGTGCAAGCGTTTCTATAAAACTAAAAGGCGTTTCCGGAACCATACTTTGCACTGCTTTTATCTGCGTTAAATCGGGCCGTTTGTTTAAGAGGTAATATTTTTTTAAAAGATAATTCAGTCGCAGTAAGAAATTATAGTTCAAACCGCCCGGAGAAAAAATATCAGCAATGCCTAAAATTTTGGCTTTTTGGGCCAGTAAGCTATTTACCTTAGGCGCAATTAAAATAATAGGTATTTTCTGCTTAATCGGATCCTGGTTCCACAACTGAATAAATTCAAAAGCATCGCAATTAATATCCAGTATTAAAGCTTCTGCCGGGTGGCCGCTTTTCAGGTATTGGTACAAGTCCTGGCCATTGTTAAAAGTAACCAGGTTTAAATGAGGGTTAGCTTTTAAGGCCGGAATGGTTGCTTGCAAATTTTCGTGCAAATAATAAACGGTACCGGCTGGTTTATTTTTAGAAGCAGTTTTCATGGGTGTTGCGGATTATAAATGGCAGAACGACGAAGAATTGTTTTTACACGGGCTTTCACTTCGCCCGGATTAAATGGCTTTACCACATAATCATCGGCTCCTAATTCCAGGCATTTAATCCGGTCGGTACTGCTGTCTGCTCCCGAAAGAATAAGGATGGGCAGGTTCTTAAAATGATGGCTGGCCCGCAGCGATTTTATAATGTCAAAACCATTAAAGTTGGGCAGGTTTAACTCCGAAATAATTAAATCGGCATAATTATCTTCTTCCAGCCATTCTATGGCCTCATGCGCATCGCGTTTGGCAACAATGTTAAAATCATTTTTTAAGAAATGAGCCAATATCATTTGCACACTGATATCGTCTTCTATAATAAGTAGAGTTTTATGCATATTTGAATAGCTAGGTTTATAAGTAAAATTAAATTTTAAACTAAGAAATCAGGTTGGTGACAAATACTTGGGCCTGCGGTAATTTAATATTTAATGAGCTGGCTTTCTGCTGTTGTATTATAATGCTAATTAAGCAGTTATAATATCATATTCCAAATACCGGAAAATAATTTTTTATATTTTTCTAATATTGTTGTAAAGAGGATAGTTTATCTTGTTTAGGTTAAATTTATTAGGTCTGCCGCTATGTTTGCACTAAGTAATAATTTGATTTTTTAGTACTTAACCAGGTAAAAAGCCGGTATATAGCTTAAATTTAATGTATAATTGGTAATATTGTAAGGGTGTAAATATTGCTTAATATACCTGATGAATTCTGAGTTTATCTTGTGGAGGTAGGTTGATGAATTGGATTGTAGATTTTAACCTGTAGATTTAATTGTAAAAAATGAAGAGTTAGAATGTGGTGGTTAATAAATTAAGGGAGCAGCTACGGAAAATGAATATTTCTTTAATACCAGTTTAAGCACAATTACTAGCAGAAACTTTGCTGTATATTGCAATAAATTTAAAGTTTTGCCTTTTCTGGTTGAATTAGAAACAGCTTAGAATAATTAAATTATAAATCTGTTAAAATAAGTATCCTTGTGTACCCGGCAAAAAGTTAGGGTAAATAATCATAACTTAAAATGTAAAATAAAAGGTTGGGCTCTTAATTTGAGCGGGAGTTTATAGATTGGAAAAAATCAGAATCAATTTTTAGCAAAAAAGCGCTTTGGCAACGTTGCCGGAATAAATAAGTTGATTTTTTGTTGAGTACTTGCGTTACAATCTTTTTATTTATGGTCAGAAAAGTAATGCACCTTTTTACCTACTTAAAAATATATGCTCAAGAACTTAGCTTCCGCTACTTTGCCCGGTCTGGCTTTATGCCTCCTTATCTCATGTTCTGCCAAAAAAAATTCTGCGACTTCCGAGAATGAAGCTGCTTCTGGTACCGCTGGTGCCACCGACAAAAGCATTAAATTAATTACGTTGGATCCCGGCCACTTTCATTCGGCGTTGGTACAAAAAACCATGTACAGCCAGGTAGATCCGGTGGTACACGTGTATGCGCCAGCCGGCGAAGATGTGCAGGAACACCTGAAAAAAATTGAAGCGTACAATTCCCGTTCTGATGACCCAACCAAGTGGCAGGAGCAGGTTTACACCGGTCCCGATTACCTGCAAAAAATGCTGCAGGAGAAAAAAGGCAATATGGTAGTAATGGCTGGCAACAATGCCCGTAAAACCGAATACATAAAGGCAGCCGTTGATGCTGGTTTTAATGTGCTCGCCGATAAACCAATGGCGATAAATGCCGGTAACTTTGCCACTTTAAAAGAAGCTTTTGCATCGGCCGAAAAAAATAATGTGCTGCTCTATGATATCATGACGGAGCGTTATGAAATAACCACTTTGTTGCAGCGGGAGTTTTCTCAGTTGCCCGATATCTTTGGCCAATTACAAAAAGGGACGGCCAGCGAGCCGGCTATTACGAAAGAAAGTGTGCACCACTTCTTTAAATACGTTTCTGGTAGCCCCATTAAGCGACCGTCTTGGTTTTTTGATGCTACCCAACAAGGTGAAGGTATTGTGGATGTTACTACCCACCTGGTAGATTTGGTACAATGGGAATGTTTCCCGGAGCAAGTAATAGATTACGAAAAAGATGTAAATATTACGTCGGCGCGCCGTTGGAAAACCTTATTAAAGCCCAGCGAATTTAAAAAAGTAACCCAACTGGCTACTTACCCGGATTATCTTAAAAACAACGTAGAAAAAGACAGCTTACTGGGCGTATTTGCCAACGGCGAAATAAATTATAGCTTAAAAGGCACCCACGCCAAAGTTTCGGTTATTTGGAATTTTCAGGCCCCGGAAGGCGCTGGCGATACCCATTATTCAATTATGAAGGGTACCAAAGCCAACCTGGTTATCCGGCAGGGCAAAGAACAAAACTACAAACCCCAATTGTACATTGAACCCGTTAAAGGCACTGATTTAAAAGCCTTTGAAACAGCTTTAAAAGCTGCTTTAGCCAAAGTACAAGCCAAATACGCCGGCATTGAAGTAGAGAAAATAAATAATGGCTGGCAAGTGCAAGTTCCGGAGAAATACCACAATGGGCACGAAGCGCATTTTGGCCAGGTTACCGAAAAATACCTGAGCTATTTAGCTGATGGCAAGTTACCAGCCTGGGAAGTACCCAATATGCTGGCAAAATATTATACCACTACCCGCGCCCTGGAAGTGGCTACGCAGGCTAAGTAAAACCGGAAAAAGGTTAAAAAATTGCCACTTAAAAACCTCCTAAAAAAGAAAGGCCTCGCAATTTGCGAGGCCTTTCTTTTTTAGGGTATAACCAACATTCAGAACTAAATTAAAAATCAATCAGCATTTTTCAAACGAAAATAAGCTAACTACTAATAACTAACTACTAATAACTAACTACTAATAGCTGCTTAAATATATTGATTGATAATATTTTCCAAGAGTTCTTGTTTGCCACTAATTTGTTGCGGTTCACCGTTCCGAATGGCAATTTCCCGCAGGTCTTCGAAAGACAATTTTCCTTGTTCAAAAGCCTGTCCATCGCCGCTGTCGAAGGAAGCGTAGCGGTTTTCCCGGATTTTGCGGTAATCCGATTTTTCAAGAATGTCCTGGGCAATAATTAAGGCCCGCGCAAAAGTATCCATGCCCCCAATATGCGCAATAAATAAATCTTCTAAATCGGTGGAGTTGCGCCGTAACTTGGCGTCAAAGTTTACTCCGCCCGTAGCTAAACCACCGGCTTCCAGGAAAATCAGCATGGCTTCGGTTAGTTCGTATAAATCAACCGGAAACTGGTCGGTATCCCAGCCATTCTGGTAGTCGCCGCGGTTAGCATCCATAGAACCTAACATACCGGCATCGGCCGCAATTTGCATTTCGTGCGCAAAAGTATGGTTGGCCAAAGTAGCATGATTCGTTTCCAGGTTTAATTTAAAATCTTTATCTAAACCAAACTGGCGCAAAAAGCCAATTACCGTAGCCGCATCAAAATCGTATTGGTGCTTGGTGGGTTCCATAGGTTTGGGCTCAATCAGGAAAGTACCGGTAAAGCCGGCTTTGCGGCCGTAATCGCGGGCCATCGCCAGGAATCGTCCCATGTGTTCCAGTTCGCGTTTGGTGTTAGTATTTAACAAGGTCATGTAACCTTCGCGGCCACCCCAGAAAACATAATTTTGACCGCCTAAAGCAATGGTTGTGTCAATAGCCGATTTTACCTGCGCGGCCGCATACGCCAGAACGTTAAAATCTGGGTTGGTAGCGGCGCCGTTCATGTAGCGCGGGTGCGAGAAAAGGTTGGCGGTTCCCCAAAGCAGTTGTATACCCGATTCCTGCTGTTTTTGCTTGGCATAGTCTACCATAGTTTGCAGGTTCTTTTCCGATTCGGCAATATTTTTACCTTCTTCAACCACGTCGAAATCGTGGAAGCAATAATAGCCGGCACCTAGTTTAGAGGTAAATTCAAAGGCCGCATCCATTTTTTCTTTGGCGCAGGTAATGGCATCGGAACTGGTTGCCCACGGAAACTGGCGGGTACCCGGACCAAACGGATCGCCGCCGGTACCGGTAAAAGAATGCCAGTAAGCTACCGAAAACCGGAAATGATCTTTCAGGGTTTTGCCGGCTACTACCCGGTTCTCGTCATAATATTTAAAGGCTAAAGGATTTTTAGATTCACGGCCTTCAAAAGCAATCTTGTTAATATTAGGGAAATAAGTTTTATTTCCGGTTACTACGTTTATCGACATATTTTCTGGATTTGGGTTTATACTATTAATGGTGGTTAAAAACTGTTAAATTTCTTTGGTTAGGCGCAGTTGGTTCTCCAGGAGCCGGCACCAATTCTGGTAAATATTTTCGTAGTGGGCTTGTTGTTGGGTATCGGGGGCAATGGTACGGGTGCAGCTAAGGCCCACAAAAGAGCTCGCCGGGTCGGGGTAAATACCGGCACCAACGCCGGCGCCGCGGGCGGCCCCTTGCGAGCCGTCGGTATTATATAATTCTACGGTAGTATTGGTAACGGTGGCAAAAGTTTGGGCAAATAAAGGGCTTAAAAACATGTTGGCATCGCCGGCTTTAACGGTTTCAGCCTGAATCCCAATTTTATTCATAATCTCAAAACCGTAGCGCAAGGCAAAAATAATACCTTCCTGCGCAGCCCGCGCCAAATGCCCTTTGGTATGCGTAGTAAGCGATAAACCGCTAATTACCGCTCCGGTTTGTCTGTTTGCCAAAATTCTTTCAGCGCCATTACCAAACGGTAATATAAGTAAACCGTCGGCTCCGGCCGGCGCCTGGCTGGCAATGTCATTTATTTCGGGGTAGGAGTACTGGTACTTATATTTATTGGAGGTAAATAGATTTTTGCGCAGCCAGGAGTTTAAAATGCCCGTGCCGTTTACAATCATTAGGGTACCGGTAATTGGGTTTTGCTCGGTAGCATTTACGTGCAGAAAAGAATTTACCCTAGATTGCGGATCGTAGGTAATTTTATTGTTGATGCCGTAAATTACGCCCGAGGTGCCTGCCGTAGCCGCTATTTCGCCGGGGTTTAAAACATTAAGCGAGTAAGCATTATTGGGTTGGTCGCCGGCCCGGTAGCCAATTACAGTACCTGGGCTTAAACCCAAAGTAGCCGCCGCTGCCGGCGAAACTTCGGCCTGAAAACCAAAAGTAGGAACTACTTCCGGAATAAAATCAGCGTTAATACCGTAATAATCGAGCAGTTCGAAAGCCGGCCGGTTTTCTTTAAAATTCCATAAAATACCTTCTGATAAACCCGAAGCCGTAGTTTGAATTTTTCCGGATAATTTCATGGCGATAAAATCGCCGGGCAGCATAAATTTACTAATCTGGCTAAATATGTCGGGCTCATTTTCTTTTACCCACTTAAGCTTAGATGCCGTAAAGTTGGCCGGGGAGTTCAAAAAATTTGCCAGGCAAGTTTCTTCGCCCATTTCTTTAAAAGCTTGGTTGCCAATCTCCACGGCCCGGCTGTCGCACCAAATAATGGAGGGCCGTAATACCTGTTGGTTTTTATCTACCACCACCAAACCATGCATTTGGTAAGCAATGCCAATGGCTTTTATATCCTGCGCGTTTATTTTACTCTGGCTTAAAACCTGGCGGGTGGTTTCGATGGTATATTGCCACCAAAGTTCCGGGTCCTGTTCGGCCCAGCCTTCGTTTTTAACCAGCATTTCCATTTCGGTGGTGGGTGCAAAAGCAGAAGCAATCGCTTTGCCGTTGGCGGCATCCAGCAAGGTAGCTTTTACCGAAGAACTGCCAATATCATAACCAAGTAAGTACATAGGATAGGGCTTATTGTATTATTTACAATATTAAAAGATTTAAATTACTTCTACAAATTTTAAATTTAAGATTACAGAACAATAGCTAAACTTTTCGGTTTAGATTTTATTTTTAAAAAGTAATGACTTACATGGCGCTTTAAACCATTAATATTTAGTGTTATGTTAACCAAATGGCCATAGTTTAATTACCTGTGTTGGTTTAGCACTAGCTGTTTAAACTTCATATTGTTGCTAACTCTGGTCTGAATATTAAAATATTAGCCAATGAATATTAGTATCTGAATGTCAATTGTTTGTGGCAGTAGTTGTTCTTAATTTGCTAATTGTGGTATATTACTTAAACTTTGCTATGAATATTTTTTTCTAATTTAGAATTTTACTTTTCTGTACCCGGATTATTTTTTCTTTATATATAAAGGATTAACGGCTTTAGCCGAGACATTTTTAAAATACAGAAACAATAATTAAAAGGGTATTAAAGTGGTTACTTAAACCGCACTTAAATAAATTGTATGGATTATCGCCCCGAAGATATATTACCTTACATTTCTACGGACAATATTATATTTGGATTAAACCACGGCAAACTACACGTGTTGCTGATTAAGCGGGCCATTGAGCCCAAAGCCGGCATGTGGGGTTTACCTGGTGGCTTTATTTTAAAGCAAGAAGACCTGGATATGTCGGCGCGGCGCACGCTGGAGAACATGACCGGCATGACCAACGTGTATATGGAGCAGGTTTATACCTTTGGTGCGGTAAACCGGTTCCCAGATAACCGGGTAGTAACGGTAGCCTATTACGCGCTCCTGAACTACACCCTAGATAACCTGAAAGCAGGGCCCGATGCGACAGATATTCATTGGTTCCCGATTGCCGAAGTACCCGAACTGGTTTTCGACCACCAACATATTCTGGATACTACGCTGGCATTTTTGCGAGCCAAAGTGCGTACTGAGCCCATTGGGTTTGAGCTATTACCGGCCAAATTTACCCTTACGCAACTCCAGGTTTTGTACGAAGCCGTGCTGGGTACCACCTTCGATACCCGCAACTTCCGGAAAAAATTGCTTAAAATGAATTTGCTGCTGCCGCTCGACGAAACCCAGACCGGGGTAGCGCACCGGGCGGCCCGCCTCTATAGTTTTAATAAAGAAACATACCATAAACTTAAAGATAAAGGTTTTACCTTTGAACTATAAACAAAGCATACTATTTACTTACTTCCCGGTCTATGAAAATATTGGTAGTAGAAGATGAACCTAAAGTATCGTCTTTTATAAAAAAAGGTTTGGAAGAACAGGCCTATGATGTTGATGTAGCTTATGATGGATTTTTCGGTAAGAAACTGGCCCTGGAAAACGAATACGATCTAATTATTCTGGACGTAATATTACCCCAGCAAAACGGTCTGGAAGTATGCCGGGCAATTCGGTTACACAAACCCGCCGTAGCCATTCTGATGTTAACCGCTTTGGGCAGCACCGACGATAAAATCCTAGGCTTAGATTCGGGCGCCGACGATTACCTGGTTAAGCCTTTTGTGTTTAAAGAACTTTTGGCCCGCATACGGGCGCTTACCCGGCGGGCTTACGAGGCTCCTAACAACGAAATTCTTAAAATTGCCGATCTGGAACTAAATTTATCTAAAAAAACGGTTACCCGATCTACTGTGCCTATAAACCTGACTGCCCGGGAATTTGCCTTGTTGCATTACTTAATGCGTAACAAAGAACGGGTGGTATCGCGGGTAGATATTATTGAGCAGGTGTGGGAAACATCGTTTGATACCGGTAGCAACGTTATAGATGTGTACATCAATTTTCTGCGGAAAAAAATAGATAAGGATTTTAATCCCAAACTCATTCACACGTTGGTAGGTATGGGTTATGTGCTGAAGGAGGCGTAGTAAAACATGAAAATCCGGACCCGGCTCACCTTGCAGTTTGCTATTATTTTTGCTATAATATTAATATTATTCTGCTTAACGGTATATTTCTATACTGCCATTACCCGCAGCTTTTCTTTTCATGATAGTCTGGCTAACCGGGCCAACGTGGTAGCCCACGTTTATTTAGATGCCGATAAAGTAAGCGAAGCCAACTATCGCCTGATTTTACGCAAATATTACCAAACCTTGCCCTACGAAATAGTGCAGGTGTATAACTGGCAAGGCGAAGTGGTTTTCCGGGAAGGAGATGGTACTTTTACTACCAACCCCAATATTATTAATAATATTAAGGAAAACCACCTGGTTAAGTGGCAAGAAGGCCAGCGGCAATTTACCGGCCTTACTTATAAAGATGTAAAAGGCGATTACGTGGTTATTGCCTCCTCTATTGATGAAGTTACCATTGAAAAGTTAAAGGACCTGCGCCTGATATTAATTACCGGCTTTATAGGTTCTATGGTTATTGTAATAATTTGCGGGTGGGTTTTTGCGAAACAAGCCCTGCGGCCTATTTTAAAAGTAGTAGCTGAGGTAGAGAAAATAAGTGCTTCGGATTTGCACCGGCGGTTAAGCCAGGCCGATGGTAAAGACGAAGTTTCGCACCTGGCACTTACTTTTAACAACATGCTCGACCGGCTGGAAAGCGCTTTCGACATGCAAAATACGTTTGTCTCGAATGCCTCGCACGAACTCCGCACCCCGCTTACCGCCATGATCGGCGAATTAGAAGTAGCCCTGATGAAACCCCGCGATGCGGCCGAATACGAGCGGGTGTTGCTTTCCATGCTCGACGAAGCCCGTTTATTAACCCGGCTTTCGAACGGAATGCTGCAAATAGCCCAGGCCAGTTTCGATATTTCAAAAATAAAGCTTACGCCCATCCGCTTAGACGAAATTATTTTTCAGGCTGGCGACGAAATAAAAAAACGCCAACCAAGCTATAATATTGAGATTAATTTTGAGAAACTTCCCGACGATGAACGCCGGCTTATCTGCAGCGGCAACGAATCTTTGTTGCTGATTGCTTTACTGAATATTTTTGAAAATGCCTGCAAATTTTCGGTAAATAGCCGTACAGTTTCCGCCCTTATAGCAGTATCTAACCGCGAAATAAAACTGCAGGTAAAGGACAAAGGCGTTGGCATTTCTTCGGCCGATTTAAAAAATGTATTTGTGCCGTTCTGGCGCTCCGATAATGTGCGCGATATTTCCGGCCACGGAATTGGATTGCCGCTGGCCCAGAAAATCATAAAACTGCACAAAGGCTCTATCGATATTTATTCGGAGTTAAATATTGGCACCCAGGTAACCATTGTTATTCCCAGCCTTTATTATGATATTTTAATCTGATTTTAATATCCCTTTAATATCAGTTTAATTACCACACTATAGTTTTGTTAAAAGTGTAGTATAAGGCACTATTGTTTCAGGACTATATTATGGATAATACAAAGCAAAATTCAATTTTTAAGCATCTAAATAAAGACTTACCTGCCGGGTTAGTTGTTTTTCTGGTAGCCCTTCCGCTCTGTTTGGGTATATCACTGGCTTCGGGCGCTCCCTTATTTTCAGGTATTATTACTGGTATTGTGGGCGGAGTGGTTGTATCGTGGTTAAGTGGATCTTCGCTAAGCGTAAGTGGTCCGGCAGCGGGTTTAACGGTAATTGTAATAAATGGTATTGAGCAGTTAGGTTCTTTCGAAACCTTTTTGCTGGCTGGTTTAATTGCCGGGGTTTTACAAATTATATTAGGTTTTGCAAAAGCCGGAATTATAGGCCTTTACTTCCCTTCGTCGGTAATTAAAGGTATGCTGGCAGCCATTGGTCTAATTCTTATTTTAAAGCAAATACCTCATTTTTTAGGTGCCGATGAAGATTTCTTTGGCGAAATGAGCTTTTTCCAGGCGGATGGACGCACCACTATAACCGAACTGGGTTTTGCTTTTGAGCATATTCAGGTTGGAGCCCTAATTATAGGTTTAGTTTCTTTAGCTATTCTTATTCTTTGGGATACTAAAATGTTTCAACGGATTTCCTTTTTTAAGTTGGTACCGGGGGCTTTAGTAGCGGTAGTATTATCGGTGTTTCTTAATTATCTTTTAAAAGCTATCGATCCGGCATTATTTGTTGCCAAGTCTCACATGGTAAACTTACCATTAATAGATTCTACGAGCAGCTTGGTTAACGAATTACGTTTCCCGGATTTTTCGCAGTTAGGTAACCCCAGTGTGTACATAGTTGCCTTTACCATTGCCATTATAGCTAGTTTAGAATCTTTATTAAGTGTAGAAGCCGTAGATAAATTAGATCCGCACAAACGCAATACTCCGCCTAACCGCGAATTAAAAGCCCAGGGGGTAGGTAATATTTTGGCTTCTATTATTGGCGGTATTCCCATGACGGCTGTAATTGTAAGAAGTTCGGCCAATATCAATGCCGGTGGTCGAACTAAAATGTCGAGCTTTATACACGGTATGTTTTTACTCTTAAGTGTGTTTTTCCTGGCCGAATATATTAACCAGGTTCCTTTATCGGCTTTGGCAGCGGTATTACTTATGGTAGGTTTTAAATTAACGAAACCAGCCTTGTACAAAGCGCAGTTTAAATTGGGAAGCGAACAGTTTATTCCGTTTATTGTTACCATTGTAGCTATATTATTTACCGATTTATTAAAAGGAATTTGCGTAGGTTTGGCTATTGGTGTCTTTTACATTCTTAAAGCCAATTACAAATCGCCTTACTTCTTTCATAAAGAAGAGCACCACAACAATGATATCATCCGGATTCAGTTAAGCGAAAATGTAACTTTCCTGAATAAGGCCAGCATTATGCTCACCCTCGATCATCTGCCCGAAAACAGCGAGGTAATTATTGATGGCTCTAAATCCACGTTTATTGATTACGATGTGTTAGAAGCTATTCAGAATTTCCGGGTACAGGCAAGAGACAAAAACATAAAACTACAGATGGTAGATATTCCGGAAGTAGCCTCTGTTTCGGCCCATTAATTTTTTAATTGACCGTTAAAAGCACATGAATAGAATATTTGAAGGTAACCGGCGCTGGATAGCCGAAAAGCTGGCTCAGGATAAAGATTATTTTAAAAAGCTGGCTATGGGCCAGCAACCAGAATTTTTATTTATTGGTTGCTCCGATAGCCGGGTACCGGCCAACGAAATTACCGGGTTAACTTCGGGTAATATTTTTGTGCACCGCAATATTGCCAACCTGGTGGTACATATCGATATTAACATGCTTTCGGTGGTGCAATATGCTGTAGAAGTATTAAAGGTAAAGCACATAATTGTGTGCGGCCATTACGGTTGCGGCGGCGTTATGGCGGCCATGAGCGATAAACAATTTGGCCTGATAGATAACTGGCTTACAAATATTAAAGATGTAATGCGCCTGCACGAATTAGAGTTTCTGCGGATAAAAGACGAGAAAAGTAAAGCCCGGCGCCTGGTTGAGTTAAATGTGATTGAACAGGTGCGTAACCTGGCCAAGACTTCTATAATTCAAAATGCTTTACAATCAGATAACCCACCGCAGTTACACGGTTTGGTATACGATTTAGAAGAAGGTTTACTAAAAGACTTAAACTGGCGCGAAGATGATATAAAGCGGTTTGAGCATATTTACGGCATAACTGCCGTAACCCGCCCCGAGAACGGCGAAGAAGTACCGCCCGCGGTGGCAGCCCATTAAAACATTAACTTGCTTGCATTAAACAAAAAACCGGCACCCTAAGGTGCCGGCTTTTTTATGCATAAAATTTAAGATTTACCATTCGTAGTCGCGCCGCGAAGATGAGCCATAATTATAAGGCGGTCCGGAATTGCCGGTGGTACGGTTATTACCCGAGCGGTTGTCGTTATCGTCCCAGCGGTTTTGGTCTTTCCGGTAACGATTTGCCCGATCCTGATCTTCGCGTTCTTCCTGCGTCAGGTTGTTCCAGGCGTTGCTAATGTAATTGCCTACCCGATCAAAGAAACCTTCTTCCTGGTCGTGGCGGCGGTAGTTATCATCGTCGCGCCGGTTGCTGTACCGGTTAACATCGTAACCCCGGCCTTGGTTGGCATTGCTTTGGTAGCCGTAATCCGATGAATACCGTTGCTGGTTATTTTGGTTGTTAAAGCTGTTATAATCGCGCCGGTTTTGGTCCTGTCGGAAATTATCGTGGCGGTTATAATCGTTGTCGTTCGTTAACCGGTTCCAGGTTTGGTTTATTTTATCGCCGGCTCTTTCAAAAAAGTCGCGGTCACCGGAGCGGTGTTGGTTATAATCCCGGTCTTGGGAATGGTTACCGTAATTAGCCTGGTTTTGCCGATGGTCATCGTCCCAACGATTATGGTGCTGTTGGTTAGATTGCCAGTTTTCGTGGTTCCGTTGCCAACTGTTGTTCTGATTATCCCGGTTATTTTGCCAGCTATTGTTTTGATTGGACCGCTGGTTATCGTAACGGTTTTGGTTATTATTTGACGATTGGTTATACCGTTGGCTGTTATTGTCGCGGTTTAAATCGCGGTACTCATTAGGAGTATGCCAAACAGAATTATCCTGAAAATGATCAGAAGTAGCTTCGGTAGAGCCACGGCGCATAACAGAAGCATTGCTGCCATAACCCGTCCGGCTGGATAATTCTCTTCTGGGGTTTTCGGCACCTGAGCGATAAGTATTAAACGACGACGTGTCTGAATTCTCGTAATCTCTCATAGTTTTAGTTTTTAGGTGAATAATTTTTTTCTTCTTCCTAAAAAGGGAAAAAGCCTTAATTTATTACGCAATCAAATGATTTTAGTTAATAGGCGTTAGCTTTTCCTGTTTTTTTATTATCCCCAAAAAATAATATTCAAACTCTTGCGTTAGAAGTTTTACAAAGCGGCTTTATACGAGATAATGTTTAAGAAAGTTGCTGGTTTTAACGGAAATATTATATAATATCACGCTTTAACTAGCGTATGTTATGTTTTAGCTACTTAAATTAAAATTTAAGTAGCGTTGCCGGGAAAACACCAATATAAATTTAATAATATATTGTAAATATGAAATATCCGAAAATCGTGTTGGTTGGTTTGCTGGGTTTGCTGGCCGGCTGTGAAGAATATTACAACGAAAAAGACAGTGCACCCGATGGCTCTACGCCTTATATAACCATATCGGCTCCGGCCCAAAACAGTATTTTTGCCGCCACGCAAAATATTAAAATAGAATCTTTGCTCTCAGATAAAGATAAAGTAAAAGAAATAGATGTGCAGGTGGTAAGTGTGGCAAATAGCAGCGAAAGCAACGCGCCGGTTCTAAGTTTTAAGCGATTCCCGAAAAAAAATCCTTTTGTGCTGGATACTACTTTTGCTGCCGCTACTTTACCGCCGGGTAATTACCTTTTAATCCTGAACGGGGTAGATGGCCGTACCAATGTGGGTACCAAAGAAGTTTCTTTTACCGTTAAATAATTTTAAGCTCAAAAATTTACCTGTCGTTCTTTAGTCAGGTATTTTTTTGGAGTAAATAAATTTAGGGGAGATATTTTAGTTGCTATTTAAGTTAAAGAAGCAATGCATGATTATTTAATTTGCCCCTGATCATTATTCCTCCGCCTTTTTAATCTCCTCTATTGTAAATACTGATTCCGACGTTTTTCATTCTATAAAAGTTGTTCATAAAATATAGTCTACCAAGGGGCGGGTGTAATAGAATAAGGCAGAAGCTGGAAATGTAAATCTTTCGCCGTAATTTTGCAGCGGAATATTTTTTAGCCAACCCAGGAACGTTGAAAGTTTGTATTGCAGAAAAACCGAGTGTGGCCCGGGAAATTGCTTCGGTAATTGGGGCAAAAACCAAAAAGGACGGTTACTTTGAAGGCAATGGCTACCAGGTAACCTGGACCTTTGGGCACTTCTGTCAATTGCGCGAGCCCGAAGATTATAAACCCGAATGGAAGCGCTGGAGTTTGCACGAACTGCCCATGGTGCCCGATCAGTTTGGTATAAAACTGATGCAGGACAAAGGGGTACAAAAGCAATTTAGAATAATAAAAGATTTACTGCAGCAAGCCACAGAGGTAATCAATTGCGGCGATGCCGGTCAGGAGGGAGAGGTTATACAACGCTGGGTGCTTACCGAGGCCAAATATCGCCGGCCCTTTAAACGCCTTTGGATTTCGTCTTTAACCGAAGAAGCCATCCGGCAAGGTTTTGCCCAATTGCGCAACGGTTCTGAATTCGACTCGCTGTACCAGGCCGGTAAAAGCCGGGCCATCGGCGATTGGTTATTGGGCATGAATGCTACGCGTTTGTTTACCTTAAAATACGCGCAGGGCCGGCAGCTACTATCGTTGGGGAGGGTGCAAACGCCCACTTTGGCCATGATTGTAAACCGGTATCACGAAATTCAGAATTTTAAGCCGGAGCCTTACTGGGAACTTAAAACCATTTACCGCGAAGCCACCTTTAGTAGCCTGAACGGTAAATTTACCGCCGAAGAAAAAGCTGCCGGTATTCTGGCCGAAATAACCGGCCAACTCCTTACCATTACCGATATTGAAGTTAAAAAAGGTGTCGAAAGTCCGCCCCGGCTCTTCGACCTGACTTCGTTACAAGTAGAGTGTAACAATAAATTAAGTTTATCGGCCGACGAAACGCTTAAAACAGTACAAAGTTTATACGAGAAAAAAGTAGTTTCTTACCCCCGTGTAGATACTACTTTTCTGCCCGACGACATGTACCCGAAAATACAGGGAATTTTACAAAACCTGAACAGCTACCAGGGTTTGGTGCAGCCCTTGCTGCAAAACAAAATCCGGAAAACCGGTAAAATATTTAACAACAACAAAGTTACCGATCACCACGCTATTATACCTACGGGTGGCTCGGCAGCTATGGGCGGCACCGAAGCCAGGGTGTTTGATATTATTGCCAAACGCTTTATTTCGGCTTTTTACCCCGATTGTATTGTTAGCAATACCACCGTTCTGGCCGATGTAGCGGGGCATGGTTTTAGAGCCAAAGGCCGGCAAATTCTGGAGCCGGGCTGGCGGGTAGTATACGAGAAAGAAGCCAAAGAAGCGCCGGTTAAAGAATCAGAAGGAGAGGGCAAAGAAGAAGAAAACGCTATTTTGCCGCACTTCGAAAAAGGCGAACAAGGTCCGCACGAGCCTCTGCTGGATAAAAAAATGACCAGCCCACCCAAAGATTATACCGAGGCCACTTTGTTGCGGGCCATGGAAACGGCCGGCAGGCAAATAGAAGACGAAGAATTAAAAGAAGCTTTAAAAGAAAATGGCATTGGGCGGCCTTCTACCCGTGCGGCCATTATCGAAACCCTGTTCAAACGGCAATACATCCGCAAAGAGAAAAAGAAAATTATTCCCACCCAAATGGGTGTAGACCTGATTGGGCTGATTCAGAACCCTACTTTAAAATCGCCGGAACTTACCGGGCAATGGGAGAAAAAATTGCGGATGATTGAGCAGGGCGATTTTAACCCCGCAGCTTTTTTAACTGAATTGCGGCAGTTGGTGCTGGAAATGGTGCAGGAAGTAAAGGCTGATCGCCAGACAATGCACATCGAAGCCAAACCAACAACGCCACCTGTGCCGGAACAAAAGAAACCAGCTACCAAAAAAGCAGCGGTAGCCGTGGCCAATCCGGCTACTGATGGGTATGGTACTTGTCCGGTTTGCCAGAGTGGACGGGTTTTAAAAGGTAGCCAGGCTTTTGGCTGTTCGCGCTGGAAAGAAAATTGCAGTTTTAGATTACCCATTGCCATAAAGGGTAAAACTTTAACCGATAACCAGGTATTAACCCTTCTGCAAAAAGGAAAATTAGTTGTAAAAGGATTAAAAGACGAAACGGAAGCTGCCGGCTATACCGGTACTTTAGCTTTTAGTCCGGATAAGCAACTTACGGTTACCAAAGTAGAAAAAGCACCCCAGGCCCAGGAACCTTTACTTTGCCCCAAATGCCGGCAAGGCCAGATGCTAAAAGGAAAAACTGCTTACGGGTGCAGCCGGTTCCGGGAAGGTTGCCAGTTTTTGGTGCCGTTTACCCTTAGCGGCAAAAATATACCCGAAAAGCAAATCCAAACCTTAATCCGGAAAGGCAAAACTGCTAAAATAAAAGGCTTTGTTTCGCAAAAAACCGGCAATGCTTTTGAAGCCGCTTTGGCACTTAACCCGGAATTTAAAGTTGTTTTTCAGTTTGATTAAAAATGACGCTGTATGCGTTTTTGATTAAGCTTAAAATAGTTATTAAATTTTAAACGGCTTTGGCATTAATGGCCTTTGCCTTAAACATGTTTAGATATAAAAAAAAACATTTTCATTGGCTCTTGTGCTGGGGTAGTTACCTGACCGTTTTCTTTATTCTAGGCGGCTGCGAATTAATAGAATATAGCCCCAACCAGGTCACCCTGTCGTCGCACGAGCAAAATTTAAACGCGAAAAGCGCCGAACAAATACAGGCCTTAGAATTAAAGCCTACCGATACTTTGCGCATTGCCTTAATTGCAGATACCCAACGTTATTTCGACGAAACCGAAGACTTTGTAACTACTGTAAATGCACTTACCGCACAAAAAGGCAAGCGCATTCATTTTGTACTGCATGCCGGCGATCTAACGGATTTTGGGTTATTAGACGAATACCGCTGGCAGCACCAGATTTTGAAGAAACTTAAAATGCCTTACCTGGCAGTATTGGGCAACCACGATTGCGTAGCCAATGGCAAACAGGTTTATCGGCGCATGTACGGCCCGTACGATCAAACCTACCAGTTTGGCCGTAACCGGTTTGTGTTTTTAAACAGCAATTCGTTGGAGTTTAAAGCAGCAGAGGGAGCTCCTCAGTTAGATTATCTTGAAGCTAACCTGCGGGATACCCACAATTACGACAATGCCTTTGTGCTGGCCCATGTGCCCCCTTACGACGCAGATTTTGATAGCCAGAAAGAAATGGCTTATGCGCAGCTTATTCGCCAATACAATGTCCGGTATTCTTTGCACGGCCACCAGCATACCCACCGGGTGCGGCAACCATACCGCGACGGCAAAAATTACATAGTTATTGGCAGTGTAGCTAACCGCAGGTTTTTAGTTTTAACCATTATTGGCCAGGAGGTAAAATATGAGGTTGTTAGTTACTAAAGGGCATGCTGGTGGATTAGCACGGGTAAAATTAATTTTCTCGGGTTTATTTTGGCTAACCTTTTTGCCAGTACTGGGCCAGGAAATAAATATTACGGAGCGCTCTCGTAAATGGTACGTACCCAAACACCTGGCTGTACAATTTGCCGGTAATACGGGTGTATTGGCGGTTGGGCCCGGTTACCGGATCTTTGAAGATAAAATTCAGGCCGATTTGCTCTACGGGTATACGCCAGCATTTGAAGCCGATGCGGCCTTGCACGCCTTAACCTTAAAACTGGCTGCTCAACCTTGGCTGATTGACCTAAATAATCATTACCAGCTAGCGCCATTAAAAATTGGCCTGGGCGTAAACTACTCTTTCGGCGATCAATTTTTTACGGTTCTGCCGGATCATTACCCAGAAGGTTACTACTGGTGGGCCTCCAGCGTGCGTTTACTGCCTTTTATAGGTACTACTTTGGGCCGTAAGGTAGGTAACGCCAAAACCTTTATTCAAAAACTCGAAATTTATACCGAGCTTGGTACTTACGATTTGGTTTTTGTGAGCTGGTTCACCAATAAAAAATTGCCTTTAGGTAATATTTTAAACTTATCGGTAGGTACTAAATTCATTTTAAAGTAAAATTAAGGCATCAATCTGGTTTAATCCGCAACCTTAACAGAACATCCGCCGATAATACCTCCAAGGGAAAATAGATATTGGTTAGATTTCCGGAGAGACGAATAATCAGCATTTAATATTTAAACTGCTTATGCAGCCAGTAGGGAAACTAATTATTTTGGCCGGCTTAGGAATCGCCTTGGTGGGGTTAATTATTTGGCTGTTTGGGGATAAATTAAATTGGTTTGGCCATTTGCCCGGCGATATTCGGGTAGAACGGCCTAATGTTAAATTTTACGCGCCTATTGTAAGTATGCTCCTGGTTAGCATTTTGCTGAGTGTAATATTGTGGCTCATTCGTCGGTTTTTTTAACAGTTCCAGCCAGTATTTTCCTGCCTCATTAATATTTAGCATTAAATCCTTTTATGAAAAAAAAATTACCCTTGCTGCTGTACACTGTAGTGGGCATGCTTTTTATTTTAATGGGTTGCGGGCAGCAAGAGCAGAAGCAATCTGTTTCGGCCGAAGATCAACAGTTTGATGAATTTAAAAATCGGTTGGTACTTAAGTTCTGGCGTTTGCACCCCGATTGGGCCAGCTCGCAAGGTTATCACAAGTATGATGAAGTGCTGGTAATTCCTACTCCGGAACGGCGGGAGGCCGAAATAAAATCTTATCAATCTTACAAAAAAGAACTGGAGGCATTTACCTGGCACAAGCTTTCGGAAAACAACCAAACCGACTATTACATGCTGGTGAATTTTCTGGATGGCCGCTTGTGGTACCTCCAGGAATTTAAGTCTTATGAATGGGACCCTTCGGAATATAACCTGGGTGGGAGCGTAGCCGAAATCCTGAATGGCCGTTACGCTAAGTTAGATGTGCGGCTGCGGGCCATCTCTAACAAGTTAAGCAACAGTGTAGCGTATTATGAAGCCGGCATTAAAAACCTGCGTAAGCCTACCCTGGAGCACACCCAGTTAGCTATACAGCAAAACAAAGGCGCGCTGGCAGTTTTTGGCCCGGCCATACTCGATTCTGTACAGCAATCGGGTTTAAGCCAAACAGAAAAAGATTTATTTAAGCAAAGAGTAGATGCCACCCGTTTAGAAATTGAAAATTATATCCGGTACCTGCAAGAAGAAGTGTTGCCGGTAGCCAGTAAAAATCAGGGCCGCAGTTTCCGGATTGGGGAAGACCAGTTTGGGCAAAAATTCCGGTTCGATATTCAATCGGGGTTCTCGGCTCAGGAAGTGTACCAGAAAGCCATGCTCCGGAAACAAGAACTACACGAAGCTATGCAAAAAATTACCCAAAAGCTGTGGCCGGTTTATTTTCCGGAGCAACCGCAGCCAGAGGGTTTGGTTGCCGTAAAGAAATTAATTTCCCGCATTTCCGAAAAGCACGTGTCGCGCGATTCTTTTGTGGTAGCCATTCAGAGGCAAATTCCGCAATTAACCGCTTTTGTGAACGAAAAGGATTTGCTTACCCAGGATTTGTCAAAGCCCTTACAAGTCAGGCCCACGCCCGCTTACATGCAAGGAGTGGCCGGTGCTTCTATTTCGGCCCCCGGCCCTTACGATAAAGAAGCCACTACCTACTACAATGTTACGCCGCTCGACGGTTACACGCCTGCGCAGGCCGAGAGTTATTTGCGCGAGTACAACAATTACATGCTGCAGATTTTAAATATTCACGAAGCTATTCCGGGCCACTACACCCAACTGGTATACAGCAACCGCTCGCCTTCTATAATTAAAGCCATTTTGGGCAACGGCGCCATGGTAGAAGGCTGGGCCGTTTACGCCGAGCAAATGATGCTGGAAAATGGCTACGGTAACAACAGCCCCGAAATGTGGCTAATGTGGTACAAATGGAATTTGCGGGTAACCTTAAATGCTATTCTGGATTACAGTGTACACGTAAAAAACATGACCCGCGAAGAAGCTGTTTTTTTATTGGTACAGGAGGGGTTTCAGGAGCAAACTGAAGCCGAAGAAAAGTGGAAACGGGCCACGCTTTCGCAGGTGCAGTTATCGAGCTATTTTACCGGTTACACCGAAATTATAGCTTTGCGGGAAGAGTTAAAGAAAAATGAAGGAAAAGATTTTAACCTGAAAAATTTTCACGAAAAATTTCTGAGCTACGGCAGTGCGCCGGTGCAATATATCCGGAAAATGATGCTGGCAGAATAAAGGCCGCTTTTTTATTCCTGCCCGAAGGTTAGTATCTTGCCGGCCTAACCTCCTAACCTGTACAACTTTTATGAAGATTAAGCTGCACAAAGATATTATCGCTTTATTGGTTATGGCGATGGTTTTGTTAGTGTTGTTTCTCTTCTTTTAACGCTCCATGTTTTTTATTCTTTCTAAGCTGTTTTTTTACCTGATAATGCCCATTACCTGGATTGTCGGGTTTTTTTTGTATGGTTTAGTGGCGCGTAACCGCCGCCGCAGCCGGTTTGCACTTTGGTTAAGCCTGGGCTTGCTGCTTTTCTTTTCCAATTCGTTTTTTATGAACGAGGCGTGGCTCTGGTGGGAATACGAACCGGTACCTTTAAAAGAAGTTAAAAAATACGATGCTGGTATATTGTTAACGGGTTTTACTTCGCTCGAGAAATCGCCTCATGATCGGGTGTATACCAACAAAGGTGCCGACCGGTTTTTGCATACCGTACTGCTATATCAAACCAAGCATATAAATAAAATAATTATTTCGGGTGGCTTAGGTTTATTGCGCAAAACCCACGCTTCTGAAGCCTTGGAAGTAAAAACCTTGCTGTTATTGGCCGGGGTACCCGAAGCCGACATCATAATGGAAGACAAAAGCCGAAATACCTACGAAAACGCCCAGAATACCAAAAAGCTGCTGGCCAAATATCCTGAACTCAAGAGCTTTGTTTTAATTACCTCGGGTTTTCACATGCGGCGGGCTACCGGGTGTTTTCAAAAAGCCGGTATTCCGCATGCGGTATTCCCCGCCGATTTTTATTCGTCGGACCGCGGTTTGCGTTTCGAGGATTTTATTCCTGCCGAAGGTGCTTTAGCGGGTTGGCATAAATTTTTCCGGGAAGTAGGCGGCTTTATAATTTATAAAATAATGGGTTACTGCTAAGCCTAAACTCCTGAGTTATGCTACGTTTATTTAACTTAATGCAGTATTATAAAATTATTGATTTTTGGGCGGATTAATCATGATGTGGGCTCCGTGCGTACCCGGGTGCATAATCCAGGGCATCGCTGGCCCTTCGGGTTTAAGGGGTAAGCCGGTGCTTTCGGGGGTAGCGTACGGAATATATACCACATAGCGCAAATAACCATTTTTTACTTCGCCGGTAGTACGGTTGTAGCTTTCTTCGGGCGCTGTATAAACAAACAAAGTAGCAGGCTGCTTAGGCATAGTTAGTTTGCCGGCTTTTACTTCGCTCTCCCGCATTTCAAATATTTGCTGACCATTTTTGCCTTGTTTACGCAACTCCTGGCCCCGGTTCATAAAAGGCTGCAAGTCGCGGTGGTAGCACGATGCCGAAAATCCGTTTTCAAAAGGATTATCGGCTAAACAAATTAGCTCGTTTTTCCCTTGCCGCAGTAATACCAGTTCTTTGTTGCCGGTGTAGCCATACACGGTAGCTTCGGCCCGTTTATCGGCGGGAGCGGCTAAAACGGCCGTTTTTATTTGTATTTCAGAAGTTGGCACACTGGTTTGGGCTTGGGAATAGTGCCCTACCAAGGCTAAAATACTTAATAAAACAAACTTTTTCATAGCATTGCGATTTAGAGTAAAAGGTAAATAATTTTTGCTTATTAATTACCAATTAATCCTACTTATTAGAAAAAACAAGTTTAAATTTCTTCTATTTGCTGCGCTAATGGACTTGGATTATCCTCGAACTCACCTTCCCAACGGGCAATAATGGCAGAGGCTAAACAGTTACCAATTACGTTTACACCGGTACGGGCCATATCCATTAACTCATCAATACCTAAAATAATAAAAATGGGCTCTACGGGCAGGTTAAAAGAAGCGGCAGTACCCAATAATATTACCAAAGAAGCCCGCGGTACGCCGGCAATACCTTTACTCGTAAGCATTAAGGTAAATACCATTAAAATTTGTTGCTCCCAGGGCATGTCTATGCCAGCCGCCTGGGCCACAAAAATAGAAGCCAGCGACAAGTAAAGCGTACTCCCATCCAGGTTAAAGCTATAACCCAGCGGCATAACAAAAGCAACTATTTTGCGGGGCACTCCAATCGATTCCATGGCTTCCATGGCCCGGGGCAAAGCGGCTTCGGAGCTGGTTGTCGCAAACGCAATAGAAACCGGTTCGGCAATGGCTTTGGCAAAACGGATAAGTGGAATCCGGAAAATTAAGGCAGCTGGCACCAATACCACCAATATAAAGACAATTAAAGCTACGTATAAAGTGGCCAGTAACTTAAACAGGTTTATTAAAATGCTAAAACCCATGTGCCCCACGGTGTAGGCAATAGCGGCTCCCACGGCTATGGGCGCAAACAGCATAATAATATTGGTAAATTTAAACATGGTCTCGGCCAGGCTTTCGGTAACTTCCAGCAAGGGCCGGCGCCGGTCTTCAGTAAGCATGGCCAGGCCAATCCCGAACAGAATACTAAATACCACAATCTGCAGTACCTGGCCTTCGGCTACCGATTTGGCAATATTTTCCGGAAAAATGTGCAGAATAATATCGCTCACGGATTGCTTGGCTGGAGCGGTAATTTCGCCGGTATCACTGCCTTTTAATACAATTCCTTCGCCGGCTTTGCTAAGATTTATGGCGGCCAAACCAATAAACAAGGCTAGAGTAGTTACTATTTCGAAATAAATAATAGCTTTTAAGCCCATGCTGCCCACTTGTTTCAGGTTAGAATGGCCCGCAATACCTACCACCAGGGTCGCAAATATTAAAGGAGCAATAATGGTTTTTATCAGCTTTAAAAAGATTTTACTCAGTACATTTAAGCTTAAGGCAAACTCCGGAAAAGTATAACCTATCTCGGCTCCAATTACCATACTGGTTAAAATCCAAGTGGTTAAAGATTTCTTTTTCAAGGCGTAGAAAATGAGCAAGGCTATACCAACCCACCTGATGCCCATTAGAATAACCGGCGAAAACGACATTAAACCGTAATTTTCGAGTACCGTAAGAACAGCCGCAATGGTTAATACAAGTAGCGTAAAAAGTAAAATCTGGGATTTGCGCATAAGGGCCAGGAGAAAGCTAAGAAGGTTTATTTTTATTCATTCAGCCCCATCAACCTATACTTTTTTACTAAAATATTAATCCTAAAACCAAGCCACGGGCTTGCTGGCAAACGCTTTGGGAAGAGCGTGTTGCTTAGGACTAATAAAATTACTAAGTAGAAGTTGAATGATGGACGTAATAAATAAAACTGCTGATAAATGAACAAACTGGTTTAAAATCTGACAAAGATAAAATAAACTTTTATATTATTTTGTGCCAACCCTTACCGATTGTGGGTCATAACTTTATTTAGTTTAGTTTTTAACGGGAGAGCGGCATTAATTAAAAAACCTTAGATATTTGTAAAGAATACTATTTTACCGGCTAAATAATAAAAAAACATGCTGCGCTGGCATATTGAGTCTAAAGCTTTACAACTCCGTTATACCTGGAAGATTTCGCGCAACAGCGCCGATGTTAAAACCAATTTATTTATTCGGGTGGCTGATAGCCAGCACGTAGGGATTGGCGAAGCTGCGCCCAATATTCGCTACGGCGAAACCGCCGAAAATTTAACTAAGCAATTTGAATCTTTGCTTGATAATGGATTGGAATATATCCGGTCGCTGGAAGATTTACAAGTATTGTTAACCCTTTACCCGCCGGCCAATGCTTTGCGTTTTGCCCTCGAAGCGGCTTACATTCATTATACTTGTCAGCGCAAAGGCATAACGGTTGTAGAGTTTTTGCAAGTAACTGCGCCCGGACCCGTGGCTACGGCTTTTTCGTTGCCTATTATGGAACCGGGCCAGATACCAAGTTTTATCCGCGATAATAACCTGAATAGGTTTGCCAACTTAAAAGTGAAGGTTAACCAGGAAGATGGTCTGGAATTAATAAAGCAAGTGGCGGCCATTAACTCTAAACCTTTAATTATTGATGCAAACGAAGCCTGGAATGAGCCCGAAACCTTGCTTTTGTTTTTAGAAAATTTAAAAAGGTATCCGATCGCTTTTATCGAACAGCCGCTACCGGCGGCCCAAACCGATGCTTATAAATACCTGAAGCAAAAATCGCCGTACGAAATATTTGCCGATGAATCGGTAACCAACCAAGCCGATTTTGAAGCTTTGAAAGAACAATTTCATGGGGTAAACATGAAATTGATGAAAGCGGGCGGTTACCTGAACGGGCTGGATATTTTAACAAAAACCCGGCAACACGGCCTGAAAACCATGGTGGGTTGTATGGTAGAAACGTCTTTAGGCATTTGGTCGGCTATGCAGTTGTGCCAAGGCGTAAACCAAGCCGATTTAGATGGCTTTTTAATATTAAAAGAAGAGCCCTTTGGGATTGTGCAGGAAAAAGAAGGTCGCTTATACATGAAATAAATATTTATTCCGGCGCTTTCGATTTTAAAAAACCTGCCAGAATAAGCGAAATTAAACTTCCTGCGGCCACGTAACCGCCCAATGCCCGCAAAGCCTGGGGCAGCGGCCGGAATAATTCGCGGGTTACAATGGCATTAGATTGCACCTGGACATCGGTGGCACCTTGTTGCATTAGGGTACGTTGGTTAAGCTCTACCAAGTAATCTACAAAGCCTGGGTTTATGTATTGCAAATACACGTAAGTAAAGGCCGCCGTAATAACACCGGCAAATACCGAAAGCAAAACGCCCGCTAAAACCCCCTGCCAGTAACTCATTACGCCTAGCCGGGCATATTGCCGGTAAGCCCGAACACCCCAAAAAATACCCAGAGTGGTTAATAACAAAGAAACCAGGCCGGTAAATCTTCCTAAATTTAAGTTATAAGCATCTGTCAGATAGGCCATGTACATATAACCGGCTATTAAAAGCCCGGTAACCAGACCATAAATGCAAAGTTGTTTCATAATAAACCATAGACTTAGCCAAGCTTATTCGCTTACGCTGGTTTTTGCATAACTGCGGCGCAAACTATAAAGATACCTTAAAATAAAAAAGCTAATCATAAAGTATGATTAGCTTTTTAGGTTTATTATGAAAAAACTAAGGAAGAATGTTCAACAGCGGCAACCTTCCGGCTGCCACTGTACTGTTATTATGTACAGTTGATATTCTTCTGCCATGAGAATACCCTTTTTACGCCAGAAACAAATCTTTACCTGTTTTATTTATACTTAAAAATTAGCGGGTAAATACTGAAATTGGTTTAGGTTATTTTTAGTTTAGGTTTGCCAAGTTCTTAAGAGTAGAGCCCAACAGCACATACTCACTTGATCAAATATCAGCTAATGCCTTTTACTGCCAGGTTCTAATATTTAATGGATAAAAAATAATTTGGCTGATTTACAGTGTATTGGATTATGTATTGACTGCGGGAACTAATAAAAAGAATAAATATGTTGTAACATTAAATGTATGTACATATATTTGCATCATTAAACCGACACAACACATGCGCATTGAAGAAGAGATAAAACAACCGGTTTTTAAAAATATATACCAAAAGGCCTATTTAAACTTGATTTATTCGGCGGGCTGGCTGCAGTTACAATACGCCGAGTTTTTAAGGCCCTTTGATTTAACGCTGCCGCAATTTAATATATTGCGAATTTTGCGCGGACAGCACCCAAAACCCGCTACCATTAATTTGCTTATTGAACGCATGCTCGATAAAACTTCTAATGCGTCGCGCATTGTAGACCGGCTGGTAGCCAAAAATTTAGTATTGCGCAGCCAGTGTGAACAAGACCGCCGCACGGTTGATGTGGTAATTACCCAAGCCGGTTTAGATTTATTACAACAGGTAGATAAACAAAGTAAGTTAATGCACCACGGTCTCGAAAATTTAACCGAAGCCGAAGCCGAAACCTTAAATGCACTTTTAAATAAAATCCGGGATTAGTTCCTACTTAAAATTTAATAAATTATCAGATTATAAATTATTTCCATACCATGAAAAAATTAGTTCTTTCGGCCCTAGTAGCAGGTACATTTTTATTTTCTCAGCAGGCCAATGCCCAGGCTGGTAAAACTCTAGCCTTGGCCAATACCAAAACCACCAAAGAAGTTAAAGCCGTAGCCGGCACCACTTATAAAGTAGATCCTGCCCAGAGTACCATGACCTGGAACGGTAAAAAAGTTACCGGTGAGCACAACGGAACCATTAAAATAGCTCAAGGCAACTTAAATGTAGACAAAAACAAGGTAGTAGGCGGTAATGTAGTTATTGATATGACCAGCATTACTAACTTAGATGTTAAAGATGCCGAGTACAACCAGAAGTTAGTAGGTCACTTAAAATCTGATGATTTTTTCTCAACTGAAAAACATCCGCAAGCTACTTTTAAAATAAATAATATTACCCCCATTAAAGGAGCAAAAGCCGGAGCTGCTAACTATACCATAAACGGTAACCTGACCATTAAAGGCATTACCAAACCCGTAAGTTTTCCGGCAGTAGTAAATGTACAGGGCAACACCGTAACCGCCAAATCCGATGCGGTAACTTTAGACCGTACCAAGTGGGATATTCGTTATGGTTCTAAAAGTTTCTTCGAGAACATCGGCGACAAAGCTATTCACGACGATTTTACTGTTCAGTTTAACTTAGTAGCCAAAAAATAAGTTAAATTCTTTATTCCTTTTAAATACTGCTTTGGAGGTTGCTTTGCAATTCCAGAGCAGTTTTTTTTTCGCGAAATACTCCTGACCTTTGTGTCAGAAATTGCGTAAGCGATTTGTTTCTTTAATTTAAAGCCGTTGCAAGTAGCCAATCCTTCTTCTGATTTGCACCCGGCCGCCCGGGGGCTGAAAACTACCTTAATAAGTATCCTGGCCAGTATGGCTCTGGTAATTATTAAAGGTACGGCGGGTATTTTGGGCAATTCGTATGCCCTAGTTGCCGATGCCATTGAGTCGGCTTCGGATGTATTTAGCTCTTTAATTTTATTTGCCGGCCTGCGTATTGCCGCCAAGGCCCCCGATAAAGATCATCCGTATGGGCACGGCAAAGCCGAACCACTGGCCGCAACCATTATAGCTTTAACCATGACGGCTGCTGCCGTTTTAATTGTGGTAGAAAGCATTAGCAATATATTAACGCCGCACCAGGTACCCGCTACCTTTACTTTATGGGTGTTGGGTTTGGTTATATTTATTAAAGAATTTTTATTTCGGTTTATTATAAAAGTAGGCGAGGAGGCCGATAGTACCGCCGTGAAAGCCGATGCCTGGCACCACCGCAGCGATGCCATTACGTCAGCGGCGGCTTTTGTGGGCATTGCGATAGCCATTATTGGTGGCCCTGGCTACGAAGTCGCCGACGATTACGCGGCCATAATTGCGGCGGTTATTATTTTTATAAACGCTTACCGGGTATTCCGGCCGGCCCTGAACGAAGTAATGGATGCTGCTCCCTCGGGCAATATTATAGACGAAGTAAGAGAACTGGCCAGCCGCGTACCAGGCGTAGAAGGTCTTGAAAAATGCTTTGTCCGGAAAATGGGTTTTGAGTTGTTCGTAGATTTGCACGTGCTGGTAGATGGTGAATTATCGGTACGGGAAGGCCACGATATTGCCCACGCGGTAAAGGCTGTTATTCTAAATGCTAATCCCCGTATTTTCGACGTGCTGATTCACATAGAACCGGTAGATGCCGAACACGACCCTTATTTCCGGGATTAATATTTTCTATTCAGTGACCGGTAATAAATCGGCAAACCAGAAGCAAGTATCAGGAGCCGGAACACCGTTAGCCAGGTTATTTATTTGCAGCGTAGCTGTCTCTTCTTTTATTGGTAAATTGGTGGCATAATCCCGCAATACAACCTCACCAACCTTAAATTCTACGGAGTGGGTAAATATTGGTCCGGCATAAACAAAAGAATGATACTCGCCGTTTTCGCCAGCGGCATCTACCCCGTCGGGTAAGGCATCTAAAAAAAGCTGGTTTAGTGGCTGGTTTATAAATGATTGGCCTAATCGCTGATGGCTTACACAAATGATTTGTGCTTTAAAACCCACCCCGATAAATTCCTGCACCAGCGCCAAAGAATTATTTTGCCACAATGGGAAAACAGCTTCCATACCCAAACGCCCCAGCTGTTCTTCACGGTACTTTCGTAAATCTGTTAAAAAGATATCGCCGAAAATACCCGTTGTAATGCCTTCGTTTTTTAGTTGGGTAAAGGCATTGTGCATGCAGGCTTCGTAAACCGCCATACTGGGGTTTTGCGGCACCCAAACAATTTTAAGCGGAATGCCTATAGCCTGGGCTTGTTGTTCTAGCAAGGCCAAGCGCACCCCGTGCATGGTAACCCGGTTATAAGTTTCAGTAACGGTGGTAAGTAAATATTTAATCTGGTAATTTTGTTGCTGTTGTATCCGGTACAAAGCCAAAGCCGAATCTTTGCCGCCGCTCCAGGCAAAAAAAGCATTTTTCATTTGAGATATTTATTAGGGTTTGGCTATAGGTATTACCATATTAGCCTTAAAACAAATAGTCTAATCTTTAATGAGGCAAATAAAATACTTAAAAGATTTATTCTGTCTCAAAAGATGCGGGCACCGCAAAGGTAAGATGGATGCTGCGGCTCCGGCTATTAATCTGCTCCAGGTAATTATCTAAATCGGCTTTATACTCCAGGTGATAATCGGGGTGCAGGTTTTTCTGAATTAATTTTATGGTCCGGATTAGCAAACGGGCCGTGGCCACAAAAAAGCTTTTGTACCGGCTTTCAAACTGCCCGGTAAAATTATTAAAGATAAGCTGCAGCAAATACAAGTTTAATTCTATTTCGGCTTTGGCGTCTTTGGTAATGCGTTTAAACCGGGCTATTTCTTTAACTGATTTCCGGAAAGAGCGGGAAATATTTTTGGTTAGGTTGCGGCTGGTTAAGCCGTACATATGGTCATGAATTTTTTCCGATGTTTCTTCCAGTATTTGTTCTAAGGTTCGGTCGGGCAGCAGTTCGTATGTGAGTATATCGTATAATTCAGCGTCGCGGCGTACAGCTTTTAAAATAATGGCTTCTTTTTCTTTATCGGTTAAATTTTTAAGTTCTTTTTTAAACTCGGCAGAAGGTACAGGCATATAAATTTAACAGTATAGCAGGAATTATTCTTATTTCGGAACATAAGTAACTTTAATTAAATTCCGGAACGATGGCACGGGTAAAATTACGATTATACCGGTAAAGTTAAAATTTGTAACCCTAACCAGCGGCTTAAAAGTATAAGCATACATGGGTACTAAGTTTAACAGAATTAAGGTGTTTTCTTTTAAAAACCAGCTTAATTTCGTAATTTTGTAACTATGAGAACAGAGACCGAAATAGCTTTACAGGAAGATGTATTGCTTCTGGAGGAAGTAGTAGACCTGAAAAATCTGGTAGTTTATAACGATGACATTAACACCTTCGAACACGTAATCCAAACGTTGATTGAAGTATGTCAGCATTCGCCGGAGCAAGCCGAACAATGTACTTACTTAATTCATTACAAAGGTAAGTGCACCGTAAAGGTAGGTACTTTTGAAGAGCTCGAAGCCAAGTGCTCCGCTATCCACGACCGGGGCATTTCGGCAGATATTGTTTAACCTTTAATCCTGAATGAATTTTCCGTCAAAGTTAATCCAGAACGCGGTAGATGAGTTGGCAAAACTTCCGGGAATTGGCCGTAAAACGGCATTGCGGCTGGTACTTCACTTATTAAAAGAAGAAACAAACCAAACCCAATCTTTATCTGAGGCACTGGTAAAAATGCGCGAAGATATCACCTATTGTAAAAACTGCCACAATATTTCTGATACTGAAATTTGTAATATTTGTGCCAACCCCTTGCGCGACCAAACTTTATTGTGCGTGGTTAGCGATATCCGGGATGTGATAGCCATTGAAAATACAGGCCAATACCAGGGACTTTACCATGTATTGGGAGGCGTTATTTCACCGATTGAAGGCATTGGCCCCTCTGATTTAACCATTGGTTCTTTAGTAGAGCGCCTGGCCGATTCGGAAGTTAAAGAAGTATTATTGGCCATCAGCCCAACCATGGAAGGCGACACTACTGCTTTTTACATTACCCGCAAACTCCGCGATTTTAAAGTAAAAATTACCACCATTGCCCGCGGCGTACCTGTTGGCGGTGAGTTAGAATATACCGATGAAATTACATTGGGCCGCTCTATTATTGAGCGAACCTCTTACAGCAAATAAAAAAACAGCGTTTTGCTTTAAATAATAAAAGGCTACCAACTAATTGGTAGCCTTTTATTATTTACTGGTAATTGAATTTAAATATTATATTGTGCATAGCGCATTGGCCTATGCCGTAAACATAAGATAAAAGCTTTTAAAGTAAGTCTTTTTACAACGTAAACCAGGGTAAAATTTGTGCCGGGTTTATAAAGAAAACGGTTTAATAAAACCTATTAGTAGCGTAATAATAAGAGCAAATAGTAAACTGGCAGAATGGTATAAAATATTCTCTGCTTATTTAAACCAAGCCTTAAAATTAGTTTGAAATTAGAAAATTCTCGATTGCTGCAACCGTCTCTAGTGGAGCACTTAAATTGGGACAATGGCCACTAGCTTTTAGTTTAACCAGCGTAGCATCTGATATTTGATCTTGCATGTATTTTCCAACCTCTTCGGGGGCAATGGCATCGTTAGAGCACTGTAATATCAACGACTTGGTTTTTAGTTTCGACAAGTCACTTCGGTTGTCGGAGAGAAAAGTTACGCGGGCAAAATGCTGCGCAATATCAGCATCGGTATGGCAAAAACTGTAAGCCAGTTCTTCGGCTAATGATGGATTTTCCGGATTGCCCATGATAAAAGAGGCAAAAACACCCGACCAATCGGTAAAATTACTTTGCATGTGTTGCAGCATGTCTTCTACGGTGCTATAATCGAAACCGCCGTAATAATTGTTCTGGTTTACATAACACGGCGAAGGAGTAATCAGGATTAATTTAGAAAATCTGGCTGGTTCGGCAATTGCACTTAAAATCCCAATCATGGCGCCAACTGAATGGCCAACCAGAACCGCATCGTAAACCTCTAATTCCCGGCAAATTTCCAGCAGGTCGGCGGCATAACCTTCCAGGGTATTATATTTTTGGTAATCAAAAGCCGATAGTTCTGAGTTGCCGGCACCTACATGGTCGTATAAAACAATTTTATAATCATCTAAAAAACTCGGGTAAACGTAGCGCCACATATTTTGATCACAGCCAAAGCCGTGGATAAAAATCATAACTTGTGTGCCCTTACCAATGATTTTAACATTGTTTCTTTTAATTACTTCCATTAAATTTTATTTAAATTTTATTCAGGTAATCGCTTCCTTGTGCTTTAGTTGGTAGGTTGAATGGTTTTATAATTTTACCATTACTGCTGCTGGTAAGTTTTGAACCCAAAGGTACTAAATATTTCCTTATACACCGACTTTTGTATATCGATTTTATAGATCTGCCTTTCAGTATATCTTAATATATTTTATGCACGAAAGAAGCTTTTATTATGTTTTATATTAAATAATTACTATTTGGTTGGATTTGCTGTATAATTAAATAATAGTGTTTTTAGCCTAATATTATTATAAGTTTAGGACGTGTTAATCAATATTGAGTTTTAGTATTATAATTAAATTTAATTACAGATTAATATACTGAAAAGCCAAACTGAAAAATTAAATTAATCAGCACCTTGCCTGGTGCTACAGGTATTGCCTGATAAATATTCCAGATGCTCATGTTGTGCGTAGCACGCTCTTTCAAATCGTAGCATACCTTAAAACCCTAAACAGCGGTAGTACCTCTTTAGGTAACCAATATTATGTAAGTAATAAATTATTGCTCCTGGCATATTTACTGGTAGTGCAGTAGTTTCTTTGTTTTATAAGCTCACAAAAAAGCTGGCTATTTGGCAAGAATTTATACTTGGTGTCGTTAATTTATTAAACATCAAGATAATAGCTTTAGTTCTTGTATAAGCCATTAAGGTAGCTGTGCTTAAAAATTTAAAAGAACTTTTTGTGCAATAAGCCGCATTTTACCTTTTTAAGATTTTTTATTTCCGGGCCGCTAACATATTTGTTTTAAATCTTTATTTTTGGCACTCAAAATTCCTAATTATCATGCAATCAACAGAACAGGAAACCAGTTTTTTATCCGACAGAATTTTGGCGCTGGCCGAATCCCAGACAATCGCAATGGCCAAAAAAGCCCGCGAACTAGGTGCCCAAGGACATGATGTTATAAACCTGAGCTTTGGCGAGCCCGATTTTCAGACCCCTCAATATATTAAAGATGCGGCTAAAAAGGCCCTCGACGATGGTTTTACCTTCTACACGCCGGTAGCCGGTTACCCGGACCTGCGTCAGGAAATTGTAGCTAAACTAAAACGCGATAACAACCTCGATTATAAACCCGAAAATATTGTAGTATCTACCGGTGCCAAGCAATCTATTGCCAATGTGGTAATGAGTTTGGTAAACCCCGGCGACGAAGTAATTATTTTCTCGCCGTACTGGGTATCTTACGAAGAGGTGGTAAAATTGGCCGAAGGTATTCCGGTGCAGGTAAAAGGAACGCTGGAGAATGATTTTGTAATTTCCCCGCAACAGCTCGAAGATGCCATTACCTCTAATACCAAACTGGTAATGTATTCGTCGCCGTGTAATCCTACCGGTTCCGTTTTCTCGAAAGACGAATTGCTGGCGTTTGCCCGCATTCTGGAGAAGCATCCGCAGATTTACGTTATGGCCGACGAAATTTATGAATACATAAACTTTACCGGCGAACACGCCAGCATGGCGGCTTTTGATTTTATTAAAGACCGGGTAATTACCGTTAACGGCTTTTCTAAAGGTTACGCCATGACCGGTTGGCGCGTGGGTTATATTGCTGCCTGCAAAGAAATAGCCGATGCCTGCGATAAAATGCAAAGCCAGATTACGTCTGGTACTTGTTCTATTGCGCAAAAAGCGGCAGTGGCGGCTTTAAAAGGTGGTAAAGGTTCGGCCGATGAAATGGCAGCGGCTTACCTGCGCCGGCGTGACTTGGTTTTAGGTTTATTAAAAGACATACCGGGCGTCAAAACCTACGTACCGCAAGGTGCTTTTTACATTTTCCCGGATATTAGTGCCTACTTTGGCAAAACTACCCCCGATGGTAAAGTAATTAACAATTCATTTGACCTGAGTATGTACCTGCTGAACGACGTGTACGTGGCGGTGGTTAGCGGTGATGCGTTTGGGGCCGATGAGTGTATCCGGATTTCATTTGCAGCTTCTGATGCCAAACTCGAAGAGGCAATGGGCCGCTTAAAAGAAAGTCTGGCTAAATTAAAATAAGGGCCAGGTTTGTATTCTTTAGATTCTTTATTTTCGGCTTTTAACCAGCTCACCGTTTTAATTGTGGGCGATGTAATGGTCGATTCGTACGTGTGGGGCAAGTCTACGCGGCTTTCGCCGGAGGCTCCGGTACCCATTGTAAATGTAGTTAAAACCGAAAAAAGGTTAGGTGGTGCAGCCAATGTTGCCTTAAATGTGCAGGCTTTGGGTGCCACCACCTTACTTTGCTCGGTTATTGGCAACGACCTGGAAGGTGATGCTTTTCTGCAACTGCTGGAGGATAATAATTTATCGACAGCCGGTATTGTTAAAAGTCCGGAGCGGGTTACTACGGTAAAGCAACGTATTTTATCAGGTGGCCAGCAACTCCTGCGCATCGATGCGGAGCAGGAAAACGATTTATCGGAAACAGAACAACAGCAAATATTAGCGGCTTTTTCCCGTTTGCTGGCCCAAACCGATGTAATTATTTTTCAGGATTACGATAAAGGCGTACTGGGCGAGCATAATATAGCGGCGCTTATCTCGCTGGCCCGGCAAAAAGGTGTACCCACGGTAGTTGATCCCAAAAAGAAAAATTTTTTACGGTACCAGGGTTGCTCTTTGTTTAAGCCTAATTTAAAAGAACTGAAAGAAGGGCTGAAATTCGATTTTGTTGATGCCCAAGCTTCTTATTTAGAAAGAGCTGTAGCAGAACTCCAGAATTTGCTGCAAACAGAAAATATACTGGTAACCTTATCAGAAAAAGGCGTTTTTTGTGCGGCGGGTAACGAGAAAACGTACATCGATGCCCATTTGCGTACCATCTCCGATGTATCGGGCGCCGGCGATACCGTTATCAGTATTGCGGCCGTTTGTATGGCTTTACATTTACCTTTGCCTTTGGTGGCAGCGCTATCGAACTTAGGCGGTGGTTTGGTTTGTGAAGAAATAGGAGTGGTGCCTATTGATAAAGGCAAACTGCTCCAGGAAGCCGTCGAGAATAAAATAGTAGATAAATACCCGGTTCTTTCGGTTTAGAGCCGGGTATTTTTTCTTAAATATTTACCCATTCGGGATGTTGAATAAAAGCATAGCATACTAAATGGCAAATACCCATGTGGGCATCTTCTACCCGTCCAAAATGGTCCGAATCTACCGAAATACTAAAATCTGATATTTCAGCCAGCTTTCCTTTCTGGCTGCCGGTTAACCCAATGGTATAAAGCCCTTTTTCTTTGGCCCAGGTTATGGCTTTTATAACGTTCGGCGAATTGCCGCTTACGCTCATAGCCATGACCAGATCGCCGAGCTGGGCGTAATTGCGCAGTTGCCCCACGTAAATTTCATCATAAGCATAATCATTGCCCAGGGCGGTTATCCAGCTCAAGTTTTCGTTCAAAGACAAACACCGGAACCGTTTGGGTAACTGGTCTGAGGCGCTTTTACCTAAATCGTTTACAAAGTGCGAGGCATTGGCAGCACTGCCGCCGTTGCCGAAAACAAATATTTGCTTTTCTGCTGCCCAGGCATCCCGGAATATACGGATAAGCTTTTCAACCGTAGCCGGCGAAATAGAATCTAATAATTTTTTTTGCGCATTCAGGTAATCAGCAACAAAATTTTGCATGGTGGCAATTGTTTAGGTTTAAAAGTGGCTATAGAAAAGGAATTAAAATAAAATAATGCAGGTAAAGGAATCTCGGCTATACAAGAGGCTTGCTGATTGTATCAGGAAAGAACCGTTTTGGTAATGGTAAGTTGCTGGTGAATTAACTCCAAAGCACCTACCGGCACCGCATTTTCGGCCAATTGCGCCAAAGCAACCGGTGGGCCGGGTAAGAAAGCCTTCATGGTGTAGTGGCGTAAGGCAGCTTCGGCGGGTCCGCGTAAATATTCCCCAATCAGCGAAAGGCCACCGCCCAGAATAATTATATCCGGATGAAAAAGATGCACCACGTGCGATAAACCCAAGCCCAAAGTATCAGCGGTATCTTTTATTATTTCTAAGGCAGTGCTATCGCCTTGCGCTAAGGCTTCTTTTAAAAATTTGGCTTCGCCGCTGCGGTTTTCGCCGGCCAGTTTCCGTAAAATGCCGGTAGGTTCGGTGCGTACGGCTTTCCAGACTTTGCGGTCTACGGCCCAGCCGGAGCAGCAATCTTCTATGGTCAGGCCGGTTTTATCTACCAATAAATGGCCAATCTCGGCTTCGCCCGGCACTGCTCCGTGGTAAAGTTGGTTATTAATTACCAAACCGCCGCCTACGCCGCTACCCAGCGTAATGTAAAAAACCGAACGATAACCCCGGCCGGCCCCGTGGCGGGCTTCGCCCAAAGCAGCCGTATTGGCATCGTTTTCAACGGCTACCGGTACTCCGGTTAATTCTTGTAGCCAGTTTTTAATGTTAAAACCGGCCCAGCCTTCAATTTGGTACGACACCATTACTTCGCCTTGTTGCCAATCTAAAGGTCCGCCAAAGCCAACGCCAATGCCGGTCAGGTAAGTTTCGGTGAGTACTTGCTGCACGTTGTGGGCTACTTTGTCCCGGATTTCCTGCGCACTATCGCCTTTCTGTACCCAGTCGTTGTATTTTTTAATAATATTTAACTCTCCGTCGGCTACTACAAACTGTAATTTGGTGCCGCCTATTTCGATGCCTAAATACCTGTTTTCCATGGCGATTAAGATAAAATATTTTTAGCAGAAAACTTTCAGCATCTAACAGATTAATTATTGGCATTTACCCAAAAAAAAGGAGAGAAGCTTTTGAGGCCATTAAATTTGAAAATTAAGTAAATTATAATTTAAGAGAAAATATTCAGGTTCTTATAAATGCATTTAGAAGCGGGAAAACAGAATATTTTACAACCTGATTTTACTAATGGTATAAAGTTTATTCAGGTAAATAGATAAGGAAGAATCTTTAGGTTAAGATATGTATACATGGCTGTTAGTCAATATGATAAATTAATAAACTTCAGGCTTAGGTTTTAACTGGCCGGATTTTGGCGCAACATTCCCGAAATAAATTGTACATTTACAGAAGGCTCGTCTTAAATTTGCTTTATGTATAAGTCTTTGTTGCGTCCGTTGCTTTTCCGGATTGGTCCCGAAACCATCCATACCATTTCGTATTCGGCTATTAAAACAGCTTACCGCTTGCCAATGGCCCAGAAAATAGGAGAACAGGTATTTTGCCTGAAACACCCGAAACTGGAGCGCAAGGTTTTTGGCTTAACTTTCCCGAACCCGGTGGGTTTAGCGGCGGGTTTCGATAAAAATGCCTTACTCGTCGACGAATTTGCGCAATTTGGCTTTGGCTTTATCGAGATTGGTACGGTTACACCACGGCCCCAGCCGGGCAATGATAAACCTCGCTTATTTAGGTTACCCGACGACCAGGCGCTTATTAATCGCATGGGATTTAACAACCAGGGCGTGGAAGTGGCCGCCGCGCGACTTAAAAACCGGAAGAGCCATATTATTGTGGGCGGCAATATTGGCAAGAACAAAATTACGCCCAACGAACAAGCCCTGCAGGATTACGAATATTGTTTTGAGGCCCTCTATGATGTAGTAGATTATTTTGTGGTAAATGTAAGCTCACCCAATACACCAGATTTACGCGCCCTGCAAGACAAAGAACCCCTGCGTAATTTATTACAAGCCTTACAAGATAAAAATGCGGCCAAGCCAAAGCGCAAACCGCTACTTTTAAAAATTGCCCCGGATTTAAACCAAGATCAGTTAAACGATATTATTCAGATTGCCATTGAAACAAAGCTGGATGGGATTGTGGCTACGAACACGACTATTAGCCGCGACGCTCTCAAAACTAAGTCCAAAACTATCCAAACAATTGGGGCCGGTGGTTTAAGTGGCAAGCCTCTCCGGGCGCACGCTACCGATATTATCCGGTATTTGCGCCAGCACTTACCCGAAAATATTCGCATCATTGGCGTGGGGGGTATTATGACGCCGGCCGATGCCGTAGAAAAGTTAGCCGCCGGCGCCGATTTGGTGCAATTGTACACCGGATTTATTTATGAAGGTCCGTCGTTGGTAAAAAGAATAAATCAGTTAATTTTAAAGGGGTTATAATTTTAGGGTATAATTTGCCGTGGCGGTTAGCCGCAAAATTGGTAGATTTGAAATTGAGTTTTAGTTGAAGTATGGCAAATAACACGTACAAACGGGAGATGGATTCGGGGGCGCGGGCTAAAAACGTGCCACGGGGAAAAAATGAAGTAGCCAGGGAAAAGCCGCCTAAAGGAAGAGAAAAAGAAAAGCCAACTGATCGCAAACCGCTTAAGTTTAGTTTTTCGTTTTTAAATATTTTCCGGGACCGGCGGGTACATTTATTTGTTGGGTTCTTTTTTATTCTGGCTTCGCTTTATTTTAGCGTAGCTTTTATTTCTTATTTGTTTACCGGCCCCGCCGACCAAAGTGTAGTGGAAGCCTTGGATACGACCGATATCAAGGTCGCCGGGGTGGAATCGGAGAACTGGCTGGGTTTGCTGGGGGCGTGGGTAGCCAATTATTTTATTTACGAAGGATTTGGCGTTTCGGCCTTTTTTGTGGTGCCGGTTTTATTTTTTATCGGGTATAAAATTGTTTTCCGGAGCCGTTTTATTTCACTCTCTTATATTTTTACGCTTTGCTTATTCGCTTTGTGCTGGTTTTGCCTCTCGTTTGGCTACCTGGTACTATTTACCCAAAGCATAGAAGCCAATAGTTATTTAAGTGGCGCCATTGGCTACGAAATTGCTACCTGGCTCGATAGCCTGATTGGCTGGGGTACCATTCCGTTGCTGGGCTTCTTTTTGCTTAGCTTTGTTATTTTCTTTTTTAATGTTACCAGCCTGGCCTCGGGTAAAAAGGCCGTGGCCGAAGCCGCGGCTTCGGCGGCCAACACCTTTGCCGCCGATAATGCTACCTACGAGCAAACTTCTACCGGCATAAACCAATACAGCAACCCAACGGCAGGCTTAGAAATTGATGATACCCTGGATGAAACGGATTTAGAAGAAGAAGAGGAGGAGGATGAACCTGATTTTACCGAAGAGGAAGACCCAGAAGAGGATCTGTTTCTGGAAGATAACAGGCAGGAAGTAGCTTTAAAACCTATTGTGTCGGGCGTGGTTAAACCAAAACCAAGCACCAGCACCAGTATTGCGCTGGATATTGCTACCCCACTACCAGAGCCACCGCGTGCCCTGTCGGCAGCTGTTCCTGTCTTTGAAACTGATTTATTCGACGACGAGGTGCCCGCGCCTAAAATTGAAATGGCTGTGCAGCCGGTTGTAGAAGAAGAAACCAGTATTGCCACCGAAAACTACGATCCAACCTTAGATTTAGCGCGCTATCAGTACCCCACGCTTGATTTATTAAACGATTACAGTGCCGCCAAAATTCAGGTGTCTAAAGAAGAACTGGAGGCCAATAAAGACCGCATTGTAGAAACCTTGGGTAATTACAGCATTGGCATTGCCAGTATAAAAGCTACCATTGGGCCAACCGTAACCCTTTACGAAATTGTGCCGGACGCCGGGGTAAGAATATCAAAAATTAAAAACCTGGAAGACGACATTGCCCTGAGTTTATCGGCTTTGGGTATCCGGATTATTGCGCCCATTCCGGGTAAAGGTACCATTGGTATTGAAGTGCCGAATAAAAAGAAGGAAATGGTTTCGATAAAGTCGATTGTATCGACGGAGAAATTCCTGAAGAGCGAAATGGACCTGCCCATTGCTTTCGGTAAAACCATTACGAACGAAGTATTTATTACCGATTTGGCTAAAATGCCGCACTTACTTATGGCCGGGGCTACTGGTCAAGGTAAATCGGTTGGTTTAAATGCGATATTAACATCTCTCATTTATAAAAAGCATCCGTCGCAGTTAAAGTTTGTCTTGGTCGATCCTAAAAAGGTAGAGCTTTCGCTGTTTAATAAAATAGAACGGCATTTTCTGGCCAAGTTACCCGATGCCGAAGAAGCCATTATTACCGATACCAAAAAAGTAATTAATACGCTTAATTCGTTGTGTATGGAAATGGACATGCGCTACGATTTGCTTAAAGATGCCGGTTGCCGTAATCTGAAAGAATATAATCTTAAATTTATTCAGCGCCGCCTGAACCCGAAAAAAGGGCACCGGTTTATGCCCTTTATTGTGTTGGTGATAGATGAGCTGGCCGATTTAATGATGACGGCAGGTAAAGAAGTAGAAACCCCGATTGCGCGTTTAGCGCAGTTAGCCCGAGCCATTGGTATCCATTTGGTGGTAGCTACACAACGGCCATCGGTAAACGTAATTACCGGTATTATTAAAGCTAACTTCCCGTGCCGGATTTCTTTTAAAGTTACCTCTAAGATAGATTCGCGTACCATTCTGGATACCGGCGGGGCCGACCAGCTTATTGGCCAGGGCGATATGTTATTTTCGGTTGGGTCGGATTTGATTCGGTTGCAGTGTGCGTTTGTAGATACGCCCGAAGTAGACCGTATTTGTGACTTTATCGGTGATCAGCAAGGCTACAACGATGCTTATTTATTGCCTGAGTTTGTCGGTGACGAGAGTGGCAACGAAAAAGCTGATTTTGATCCGGCCTCGCGCGATTCATTGTTTGAAGAAGCAGCCCGTATTATTGTTACCCACCAGCAAGGCAGTACCTCTTTGTTGCAGCGTCGTTTAAAGTTAGGTTATAACCGGGCCGGACGTTTAATCGACCAGTTAGAGTCAGCTGGTATTGTGGGGCCGTTTGAAGGCAGTAAAGCGCGCGACGTTTTAATTCCGGATGAATATAGTTTGGAACAATTATTGAATAACATGGATAGAAACAACTAGACTAGCGTAATTTCTAAATAACATGAAAAAAATTATTCCAATCCTACTCGCTTTATTTATGGTAGTTCCGTTTGCGCAGGCGCAGCAGGACCCACGGGCGGGTAAAATTCTGGATGCCATGCGGACTAAATATCAGTCGATGAAGGTATTTAATGCCGTTTTTACCCAAACCCTCGAAAACCCGTCGAGCAAAGTAAAAGAAACCATGCAGGGTGATATTACCGTGAGTGGCGAAAAATTCCGGTTAAAGTTAAAAGATCAGGAAATCATTAACAATGGCACCACCATCTGGACATACATGAAATCAGAGAACGAAGTAAATATTTCGGATAACGACCCGGATGACCAGCAAATGTCGCCGAACGCTATTTTTACTTTGTACCAGAAAGGTTATAAATATACATTTGCTGAGGAACTGCGGGAAGGTGGCCAGGCATACAATATCATCGAGTTATCGCCTTTAGATAAAAACAACTCGGTATATAAAGTGCGTATTCAAATAAATAAAAAAGATAACACCGTAAAAAGCTGGAAAATGTTCCGGAACAACGGTAACCGTTATACTTATACCATTAAAGAATTTACACCTAACCCAGAGGTAGAGCCTAACTTCTTTGCTTTCGATAAATCTAAATACAAAGGCGTTAAAGTAATAGATCTGCGGTAAGCTAAATTTTAATATTACTTAAAAAACAAAAGAGCTGCTTAAAATTAAGCAGCTCTTTTGTTTTTTAAGTAAGAATGCTGAGAATTTCTCCTTAGTTCTTATGAAATATTTTATTTGCGCAATGCGCCTTTATAATGATAATCAGTAATATTTATTTCTTCGTCGCAAAAGCTATATTCGTGCGCCACGTTAGACGAAACAATAACTAAGCGTTGTTGCCGGTTTTGGTTTACGTGCTCCAGGTACCAGTTAATGCCCTCTTGATCCAAGTTGGTGGTGGGTTCGTCTAGCAGCAACAAGGGAGCATCGGTATAAATGGCTAAACCTAGTTTCAGGCGTTGTTTCATGCCCGACGAGAAATCTTTCACGTATTTGTGCCGGGCTTTTTCCAGGTATAGTTTCTGAATCAGATCAGAGGTTGATGCCGAGCGCATTTTCCGGAACCGGGTATGGTATTGCACCATTTCCTCCAAAGTAAATTCTTCGATTAATTCCAGGTATGGGGCACTAAAAGATAAGTAGCGGTAAATGGTATCGGGCGTTAGCACTTGCCCGCTTTGCGCATGCGATAAGGTGCCTTCACTAGGGCTCAGGTAACCCGATAATATATTGATTAAAGTGGATTTCCCGGACCCATTATGTCCCAGTACGGCGTAGGCCTTACCAGTTGTAAATTCGTAAGTCAGGTTCCGGAAAATCCACTCGTAATTAAATCTTTTCCCAACACCAGCCAGGCTAATCTTCATCCTTTTGCGAAAACCCTTTAATAATGCCGCGACCCGAATTGCGAATAAAGTTAACTATTTCGTCGCGTTCGTTGCTGGGTACCATTTCCAGTTCTATTTTATCTAATGCGGCTGCATTGTTTAAGCCACTAATAAAAATGGTGCGGTAAATTTCCTGGATTTCGTTTATTTTTTCGTTTGTAAAGCCACGCCGCCGCAAGCCAATGGAGTTTATACCGGCATAAGTAAGCGGTTCGCGGGCCGCTTTAATATAGGGAGGTACATCTTTCCGGACCAACGAGCCACCGCCCACCATGGCATGCGCTCCAATTTTTACAAATTGCTGCACGGCCGTAGTACCACCAATAATGGCAAAATCCTGAATTTCGATGTGGCCGGCCAGTTGTACCGAATTTACCACAATTACATTGTTGCCAATAATACAATCGTGGGCAATGTGTACGTAAGCCATTATCAGGCAATTATTCCCGATATTGGTTGTGTTTTTATCAATAGCGGTACCGCGGTTAATGGTTACACATTCGCGTATTACAGAATTATCGCCAATGGTAACGGTGCTGGGTTCGCCTTTGTATTTTAAATCCTGGGGAGGGGCCGAAATAACCGCTCCCGGGAATACTTTGCAATTCTTACCGATGCGGGCACCTTCCATAATGGTTACATTAGGGCCAATCCAGGTGCCTTCGCCAATTTCCACGTTTTTAGAAATAGTGGTAAAAGGTTCAACCACTACGTTGTGGGCAATTTTTGCTTCGGGGTGTATATAGGCTAAGGGTTGATTCATTACTGTTTTTGCATTAGAAATTATGAATTATAAATCAGAAATATTATGATGTTTAATGACGAATAATTTTCTTCAAGGCAAATCATTAAATAATTTTTTCAGAAATCAGGAAGGGTAAATTATTTATCCGGTATTTCTAATTCATAATTTCCAATTCAAAATTCATTATATAATTTAAACGTTATCTTTCCGTACAATACTCGCCGACATTTCTGCTTCCATTACCACTTTGCCATTTACAAAAGCCTGGCCTTGCATTTTAGCTATGCCACGCTTAATAGGCGCAAGTAACCAGCATTTAAAGATAATGGTATCGCCCGGAATTACCCGGCGGCGGAACCGGCATTTATCAACCCCCAAAAAGTAAGTCCAGTAATTTTCCGGATCCGGAACGGTACTTAAAACCAGAATGCCGCCGGTTTGGGCCATAGATTCTATCTGGTAAACACCAGGGTAAACAGGGTTACCCGGAAAGTGCCCCTGAAACTGCTGCTCGTTCATAGTAACGTTCTTAACCCCAATAACCGTACTTTCGTCCAGGTAGATAATTTTATCAATCAGGATAAAAGGAAACCGGTGGGGCAGGGTTTGGGAAATTTTATTTATGTCCATTACGGGTTCCTTGGTAGGGTCGTAAATGGGTACATTTAAAATTGCCGCCTCTTGCATTACTTTTTTAATTTTTTTTGCAAAAGCTACGTTGGCCGCATGGCCCGGCCGGGCTGCCAAAATCTGACCTTTTAACGGGCGGCCCACCAGCGCTAAATCGCCGATTAAATCTAATAATTTATGCCGGGCCGGCTCATTTTTATAACGCAGATCTACGTTATTTAAAATACCTTCTTTTTTTACTTCTACTTTGGGTTTACGGAGTAAAGTAGCCAGTTCGGTTAGTTCTTCGTCGGTTACTACCCGGTCTACTACCACTATGGCATTGTTCAGGTCGCCGCCTTTAATCAGATTTTGCTTATACAGGGTTTCGAGTTCGTGTAAAAAGCAGAACGTGCGGCAAGAGGCAATCTCGGTCGGGAATTGATTTATATTGGTTATAGAAGCGTGTTGGCTGCCCAATACCGGCGACTGGTAATCGACCATAACCGTTACGCGATAATCATTCAGCGGCAGCGCGGCCATTTCAACTTCCCGTTCGGCATCTTGGTAAAAAATGCCTTGGGGTATTTCAAAATAATTGCGCAGGGCGTTTTGTTCTTCCAGGCCCACGGCCTCTAAGGCGCTTACAAACTCGATGGAACTTCCGTCCATAATAGGCGGTTCCGGCCCATCTAACTGAATAAGTACATTATCTATTTCCAAACCTACCAAAGCCGCTAAAGTGTGCTCAACGGTATTTATGCGGGCACCATTCTGTTCAATGGTTGTGCCCCGCGATAAATCTACTACATTGTCTACGTCGGCGTTTACAATGGGCTGGTTGGGTAAATCTATGCGTTGAAATTTATAGCCATGGTTGGGAGGTGCGGGTAAAAAAGTCATGTTCGCCATCACGCCGGTATGTAATCCTATGCCTGATACCGTTACCGGCCCTTTGATGGTGTGTTGCTTGTCATTCATGCTGGTGTGCTTTAATTAGCGCGAATTTAAATCTTTTCTTTTAGTTCCAAGAGGGTTTTCTCGAGTTCTGGTAAACGCCGGAATACCGCCAGGCTGCGAAGGTTTTGTTTATAATCGAAGGCCGGCGATCCCTGAATAATGGTGCCGGATTGGGTTACCGTTTTAGAAACACCCGATTGCGCGCCCACAATGGTTTTATCGGCCAAGGTAATGTGGCCTACTACGCCCACCTGTCCGGCCAGGGTACAATAATTACCAATTTTGGTGGAGCCGGAAATCCCGGTTTGCGAGGCAATAACGGTGTGTTTACCAATTTCTACGTTATGCGCTACTTGCACCAGGTTATCTATTTTGGTGCCCTCATGCACAATGGTAGAACCCAGAGTGGCACAATCAATAGTTGTGTTGGCCCCAATATTTACATAATCTTCTAATACCACATTGCCAGTTTGCGGAATATCGCGGTAAGAGCCATCTTTTTGCGGAGCAAAGCCAAAACCGGGACTCCCGATAACCGCACCGGCGTTTATGGTGCAGTGGTTACCAATAATTGTATTGGCGTAAATTTTGGCCCCGGCGTAAATAATTGTGTTATCGCCCACCTGCACATTGTCGCCGAGGTAAGCCTGGGGGTATATTTTTACCTGATTGCCTAACCGGCAGTTTTTACCAATATACGAAAAAGCGCCGCGGTAAAAATCAGTACCAATGGTAGAGTTTTCGCCGATAAAGGCCGGTTCTTCCAGGCCGGTTTTTAAGGCAAGTAAAGCTTTCTGGTATTCTTCGAGCAGGCGCGTAAAGCTGGTATACGGATCATCTACCCGGATTAAGGCCGCCGATACCGGTTGTTTGGGCCGGAAGTTTTTAGCCACAATAACCGCCGTTGCGCGCGTAGCGTACAAAAAATGCTCATACTTTAAATTAGATAAAAAAGCCAACGCACCCGTTGCAGCCTCTTCAATTTTGGCTAATTCCCGGATGCTGGCCGTTGCATCACCCTCTACTTCCCCTTCCAGCAATCCAGCAATTTGTCCGACAGTAAATTCCATGCCGTAAAAATAGTAAACAAATTAATTATAGCGCGATTTCTTTCGGGTAGCAGACATAATACTTTTCCACTTTGGTGCTTAATGCCCGGATATTGGGTAGATCCGAAGCGGCTGCTACATCTACTATGCGGCCATTTTTGGTCAGCAAATCAATTAATTCGCCTTGCGCTTCGTAAGCATTGTTGCTTATTTTACCCGTTATCATTAAATATTTTACATCGGCAGCATCTACTTTAAAATATTCCTGCACCAGTTCGGTTATGCCCAAAATCATTTCTTCTTCAAAAGGCGTGGCCGAAATAATTACTTTAAACAAGCGGCGCTGCAACAAACCGTCGGCCAGCGTAGATAAAATTTTATCTGAGTGCCGGCACCAGGCTTTTATGCCCTGCCAGATGTCGTAATCGTCGAGCGAGATAAAACGGTGCAGTATATCTTCATCTTCTTTAAAATCCTGGATGGTAATATTGCGGTAAAGAAAAAACTCCAGCGCCGGGCTGGCTGTTATCGCAATACCGGTTTGTACCAGTTCCCGCGCCCGCTCAATTAACCGGATAAGCATGTTTTCGGCACTGATAACGGTTTTATGCAGGTACACTTGCCAGTACATTAAGCGGCGGGCTACCAGAAAATTCTCGATGCTGTAAATGGCTTTTTCTTCTATCACCAACTTTTCATCGGCTACGTTCATCATTTTAAGCAGCCGGTTGGCACCAATTTTGCCTTCTGAAACCCCGGTATAAAAACTGTCGCGGTTTAAATAATCCAGGCGGTCTACATCTAACTGGCTCGAAACCAATTGGTGGAAAAATGGCCGGTGGTAGGTGCCATTAAATATTTGGATAGCCAAATCTAATTTATGCGCAAAAACCTGGTTAAGCTGGTGCATCAGGTGCAAAGAAATTTCTTCGTGGTTTACGCCGCTAAAGATAGAAGCCTCCAGGGCGTGCGAAAAAGGGCCGTGCCCCACATCGTGCAACAGAATGGCCAGCAAGGAAGCTTCGCACTCTTTGTCTGATATTTGATTACTTTTGCTCCGGAGGGTTTGCAGGGCCTGGTCCATTAAGTGCATGGCACCCAACGCGTGATGAAAACGGGTATGCAAAGCGCCCGGGTAAACAAAGTCGGTAAGGCCTAGTTGTTTAATGCGCCTAAGGCGCTGAAAATAAGGGTGTTCAATAACGTCAAACAAAAGTTCCGACGGAACTGTGATAAATCCGTAAACCGGATCATTAAAGATTTTTTTCTTATTCAAGATATAACCAAGTTGGCTGTTAATCGTTGTGCCTATGTAGGTATAAACGGCAAAAGCAGTTTTAAACCGCATTAATTCTTTAATTTTACTTTAACTACAGGTGCTTCAGCAGGGTTTTAGCGCCCCGGCAAGTGCCTCAATTACACCTAATAAATAGCTAAGCGATGCAAAGATATAATATTTTGTGGGCCGATGATGAAATCGACCTTTTGAAACCCCATATCCTTTTTCTGGAAGACAAAGGCTATGATATTACGCCGGTGTGCAGTGGGGCCGATGCCATTGAAAAATTTGCCGAAAATAATTACGATGTGGTTTTCCTCGACGAAAACATGCCGGGTATTTCGGGTTTAGAAACCCTGAACGAAATTAAAACCGTGCGGCCCAATATTCCGGTGGTAATGATTACCAAAAGCGAAGAAGAGCATATTATGGAAGAGGCCATCGGTTCTAAAATTGCCGATTATTTAATTAAGCCGCTCAACCCCAACCAGATTTTACTTTCGGTAAAAAAAATATTAGATAATAAACGACTGGTATCCGAGAAAACGAACAGCTCTTACCAACGCGATTTCCGGACGTTGGGCATGGCTTTGGGCGAACGCTTAAGTTACCAGGAGTGGGCCGAAAATTATAAAAAGTTGGTGCGGTGGGAACTAGAAATAGACGAAACCGAAGGCAAGAGCATGGCTGATGTTATAAACATGCAAAAAGACGAGGCCAACTCTAACTTCGCTAAGTTTATCATGGATAACTACGAAGAATGGATTAACAAAGAAACCGACGACCGGCCGCTGATGTCGCACGAAATATTTAAGCAACGCGTTTTCCCGATGATGAAGGAATCGCCGCAGCCCATTTATTTTGTGCTGATTGATAATTTGCGTTACGACCAGTGGAAGGTTTTAGAACCCATAATTTCGGATTATTTTACCGTAGAAAACGAAGAGCTGTTTTACTCTATCCTGCCCACTACTACTGCTTACGCCCGTAATTCTATATTTTCGGGTATGCTGCCGTCCGATATGCAGAAAAAATACCCTAAAATGTGGGTTTCCGACGAAGATGAAGAAGGTAAAAACCTGTACGAAGCTGAGTTTCTGGAAATTCAGATGCAGCAAAACCGTATTTCTGAAAAATACAGCTACAATAAAATAACCAACAGCGCCAATGGGCGCGATCTGGTAAATAAATTTACCAATCTAGAGGCAAATAAATTAAATGTAATCGTGTACAATTTTGTGGATATGCTGTCGCATGCCCGTACCGATAGCAACATGGTGCGCGAATTGGCTCCCGACGAATCGGCTTACCGTTCTATTACCAAGTCCTGGTTTTTACATTCGCCTTTATTCGAAACTTTAAAATTAATCGCCGAAAAGAAAGGCCGCCTCATTATAACCACCGACCACGGTACTATCCGGTGTAAGCGGCCTTTTAAAATTATCGGCGACCGCAACACCAATACCAACCTGCGCTACAAACATGGCAAAAATTTAGGCTTTACCGAAAAAGATGTATTTGTAGTGCGTAAACCCGAGCGCATTTTTTTACCCAAAGAGAATATTTCAACGGCTTACGTTTTTGCTTTAGAAGATTACTTCTTTGCGTACCCTAATAATTTTAATTATTATGTAAACTACTATAAAGATACTTTCCAGCACGGTGGCATTTCTTTAGAAGAAATAATAATACCGTTTATAACCTTGCAGCCTAAAAACGCTTAATTGCCGGCATGAACGAGAAAGTAATAACGGTGCCGTCGCTGGCCGAATTACCGGCGGCGGCGGCAGCGGTTTGGGATTTTGCAAAAGAGAATAATATTTTGTTATTTGTGGGCGAAATGGCAGCGGGGAAGACAACCTTAATAAAAGAATTATGCCGGCTGGCAGGGGTGGAAGAGCCGGTTAGCAGCCCTACCTACGCCTTGGTAAACGAATATGCCATTAATACCGGCCAAACCCTCTATCATTTTGATTTTTACCGGATTAACGAAATGAGCGAAGCCCTGGATATGGGTGCTACGGAATATTTCGATTCGGGTAATATCTGCCTGATTGAATGGCCAGATAAAATTACGCCCCTGCTGCCGGACCATTATGTAAGCGTATCGATTGACAAAGGTGCAGGAGAGGCCCGTACCATAACGTTGAAAAAAAACTGATATGAACGAAAATATTCCTTCGGGCTTTGAGGCGTTGGCGGCCAGCAGCCGGGCGCTTTATCCGAAAGAATCGATGTTGGCTATAGAAACCCGGAAAAAACGCCTTTTTATTGGCATTCCGAAAGAATATTCTTTACAGGAAAACCGGATTGGGCTTACCCCCGAAGCTGTACGTTTGCTCACCGACAATGGCCACGAGATTTTAATCGAATCGGGTGCCGGCAGCCCTTCTAAATACGCGGATCATGAGTTTTCTGAAGCCGGTGCGCATATCGTGTACAGTACCAAAGAAGTATACGAGGCCGATATTATTTTAAAAATTGCGCCACCTACCTTCGAAGAATTAGAATATTTCCGTTCGGGGCAAACCCTTATTTCGGCGTTGCAGTTTGGTAGCCTTACCGGCGATTATGTAGGTGCGCTTTGCCGGAAAAAAATTAATGCGATTTCTTTTGAATTACTAAAAGACCGTTCGGATAGTAAACCCGTGGTGCGGGCTATGAGCGAAATAGCGGGCAGTACGGTTATGCTTATTGCTGCTGAATATTTAAGCTCCAGTAGCGAGGGTAAAGGCATAATTCTGGGCGGCATAACGGGCGTACCACCGTCGCGCGTAGTAATTCTGGGGGCTGGCACTGTAGCCGAATACGCTACCCGTGCCGCCATTGGATTGGGTGCCGAAGTAAAAGTTTTTGACGACCACATTTACAAGCTGCGGCGGCTTAAGCAAAATATTGGCCCTTATTTATTTACCTCTACCATGGATGGGGCTTTACTCAGCCAGGAACTAAAGCTGGCCGACGTAGTAATTGGTGCCCTTTCTATCCGGAGCGGGCGTTCTACAGCTATGATTCCGGAGAGTATTGTGGCCCAGATGAACCCGGGTTCGGTAATTATTGACGTAAGTATTGACCAGGGCGGCTGTTTTGAAACCTCGGAACTTACCACACTTAGCCGCCCGGTTTACCGCAAGTACGATATTATTCATTATTGCGTGCCCAATATTGCTTCGCGGGTGCCCCGCACCGCCACCAATGCTTTAAGCAATATTTTTACACCCATTTTTATGGATATTTCTAAACACGGCGGCATAAATGAAGTATTATTTACCCATGAGCACTACCGCAGCGGCGTATACATTTATAAGGGAAGCCTTACCAATGCCACTATTGCCAAAATGTTTAACATGCGCTACAAAGAATTAAGCCTAATGATTGCCGTCCGGAATTAAATAAGTTCAAGACTTAATTTAAATGCGGATAGATAAACCTGAAATCGAGGTTAATATTTTAGCAGCGTTTTTACTTTAAAGAGTCGGGTAAATTTTGTTCTGTAATTCTCCAAAACCAATTCGGATGTTTTGGCGCTCGGCGTAGCCTTTTATAATAACGGTGTCGCCGTTTTCTAAAAAAGATCGGGAGGAGCCGTTCGGTAAGGTCAGGGGTTTAGAACCTTGCCAGGTAAGTTCCAGCATCGAGCCGTAAGTTTCGGGCTCGGGGCCGCTAATGGTGCCGGAGGCAAATAAATCGCCTACTTCTAGGTTACATCCGTTGCTGGTTTGGTGGGCCAACTGTTGGTTCATGTTCCAATAAAGATAGCGGGAATTGGTTTTGGAAATTAATACTGGGTCAGCATCGTCAGGTTGGAGGTAAACTTTCAAGTTTATATCCAAGTGCTTTTGGCCATCGTACTCCAAATACGGCAAAACTTTTGGCTCTTGCATGGGGCCGGCTACCCGGAATGGTTCCAGGGCATCTAAGGTTACTACCCACGGCGAAATAGAGGAAGCAAAACTTTTGCCTAAAAAGGGGCCTAGCGGCAGGTGCTCCCAGCGCTGCATGTCGCGGGCCGACCAATCATTGAATAAAACCAGCCCAAAAATATAATCGTCGGCTTCGTCGGTTATTACAAAGCTGCCCAAGTCGGTGGCGCGCCCCGTTACAAAGGCTACTTCCAGTTCAAAATCCAATTCGCGGGTAGGGCCAAAAACAGGAGTTTGGCTGTCGGTGGGTTTGGTTTGCCCTTGCGGGCGAAAAACCGGCTGCCCCGATACCACAATAGAAGAAGCGCGGCCGTGATACCCTACCGGCATATATTTCCAGTTCGGCGACAAAGGATTTTCGGGATTCCGGAACATTAACCCTACATTGGTGGCGTGCTCCAGGCTGGAGTAAAAATCGGTATAGTTGTTAATTTTAACCGGTAAATGCATGGTTACTTCCTGCTGGCGCACCAGGCAGGCTTTCATAATGTCGGGGTTGTCGCGTATTTCGGGGTTATTATTTCGGAGTAGTTCCGATACCCGATCGCGTACTTCGCGCCAGACCGGTTTACCCAGGGCTATAAAATTATTAAGGGTGCTTTGGTGAAAAACCGAAGGATCCTCTAAAGACAATAAATCGAACAAACCTTCCTGACAAACGGCACACAAATCCAGTACGTACTCGCCAATGGCTACTCCCACGCGCGGATCGCGGGTAGGGGTGCTAAAAATACCAAAAGGTAAATTTTGAATGGGAAATTCGCTGGTGGGGGATATTTGTATCCAGGAGTGCAGGTTGGAGTCGTTGGCTCTGATCATAAAATCGGATTTATACCGCTTGCGTAAAGGTACAAAAATAAAAAAACCGGAAATGGATTTACCACTTCCGGTTTCTTATAAAGAAAACATTTATTTAAATCTTAAATCATCGGGGTTAAATTAACCGCCACCACCGATTTAATTTCGGGTACTTCGCGTTTAATGGTTTGTTCTATACCAGCACGCATGGTCATTACCGACATGGAGCAGGAACCACAGGCACCCAGCAATTCCAGTTTAAGTACCATATCTTCCGACAACTCCAAAACTTTTACGTTGCCGCCATCTGCTTCCAGGTAAGGCCTTATCTGGTCTAAAGCTTTTTCTATACGTTCAAATAGTAATTCTTCTGTGTTGGTCGCTACCATGTTTATTAGGTGTTAATAGGTACTATTTTCGTTTTCGCCAGTCCGGCATTCCGCACCGAAACCTGTTGGGCAACGGCCTGGGCTACTTCTTCAAATACTTTGCCCGCCGGCGAATCCTGTTTAATGGCTTCCGGCATTCCATCATCACCACTTTCCCGAATACTCTGTACCAGTGGTATTTGTCCTAACAACGGAACTCCCCATTTAGTTGCCAATTGCTGGCCACCACCTTCGCCAAATATATAATATTTGTTTTGGGGTAGCTCAGCGGGAGTAAAATAAGCCATATTTTCTATAATTCCGAGCACTGGCACGTTAATTTGCGGTTGGCGGAACATTTGCAGCCCTTTTTGGGCATCGGCCAAAGCTACCCGTTGGGGCGTGGTTACAATAATAGCTCCCGTTACGGGCACGGTTTGCACCAGGGTCAGGTGAATGTCGCTGGTGCCAGGAGGTAAATCAATTAATAAATAATCCAGTTCGCCCCAATCTACATCCGAAATAAATTGTTTCAGGGCTGAGCTGGCCATGGGACCGCGCCACACCACCGCGTTTTCGGCCGGAGCCAGAAAACCAATCGAAATCATTTTAATGCCGTAGCGCTCAATGGGCTCAATCAGGTTTCGGCCATCAGGCGTCCGGAATACACGCGGACGTTCTTCTTCGGTATTAAACATTACCGGAATAGATGGCCCGGAAATATCGGCATCAATTAAACCTACTTTAGCGCCCATCTGGGATAAAGCAATGGCCAGGTTAGATGTAACCGTAGATTTACCTACGCCGCCTTTACCCGACGCAATAGCAATAATATTTTTAACATTTTTTAGTATGGCCGAATTGGTATCGCGGGCCGTAGTAACCCGGCTGGTCAGGTTAACCGTTACGTTGGCTTCCTTATCTACCATGGTATGGATAGCCCGGATACAGGCATTCTGAATTAATTCTTTCAGGGGACAAGCCGGGGTAGTCAGAATAACGGTAAAAGAAATATTTTTGCCGTCTATCTGTATATTTTCAATCATGTTCAGGGTTACCAAATCTTTGCCCAGATCCGGCTCCTCTACATAACTTAAAGCTTTTAATATATCTTCTTGGGTAATTGCCATAAGGATTTTGCTTTCCACAAATTTCTTCCGCAAAGGTACTAATATTTAGCCAGAATACCTGCGTTTTAGCAAGCTTAACACCACCAGAGAAGGAAAGATTCGTATTTGGGCAATTTTAAAGAAACTCTAATGCTGCTTAGCTTAAAAAATAAGTAAGTGGCTGTTTATGGGCGATTTAAATATATTTTATGGTTAGTGTTTAAGAACTACTAAAATAAAATAAATATAAGAGATAGGATTGATTCTTAACAGAATGACGGAATTAAGGGATATGCGTTTGCATATACTTTATTATAAGAACTTAAAACAACATTTTATACCAATTCCAAAGTTTAAACATGTTCTAAAAAGTTTCGGGGCCCAACGCTAAACCAAGAATATTTGGGGCTGAGTAGTTGTAATAAATTGATTTTGAATGGAGTAGGAGGTAGTAGGCAAGTTGAATTATCAGTAACTATTCTAAAATATTAAGAAAAGTTACGTAATTATTTGCTTTATAAAAAAAGCCTCTATTTATTTGTCTATAATTTCTATAGACTTAAAAAAATGAATAAGGTTTTAGCCACTATATCTCCGCTGGGGCAGCAAATTGCTGGTGGTAAAACCATGCCTTTCTTTATAGGAGCTTTATCTTGGGTTCCTTTGCTTCTCTCCCCGTGGGGTTGTTGTTGCTGGTAGTTTAAGCAAGTGCTGGTTTAATGCATTTGCAGTTGTATTAGCCAAATTATTATCCGAAGCTTTAAACGTCTTAAAATGCAGGAATCATTATCTCTTCTTTTATTTATAACCTTGTTATTGGGCTTGCATAAATATGCTGGTCTTTTAAAAATATTACCGCCAACCGAAGACTATTTCGACCAGTTTCCGCTAAAAGATTCAATTCAGAAACCGCAAAAAGACTGCCTATGAAATAAAGCCGCAAAATATAAATAAAGTGCCGGGTAGCAGAATGGGTGCCGGTACTAAAAAAGGCTTTCCCGGCTAATCACGCCTCTGGACTAGGCAGCAACCGGGAAAGCACAGGAAATAAATGTAAAATCAAAATTAGTAAAATTATGAAAAAGCTGCTACTAAAGAGTAGTAAGTTAATGCTATTGTTTTCACTTTCCGGCACGGCCGTTCAGGCGGCCACTTTTTCCGGTACAGCAATATTTCATTTAACGTGGCAACCCGCCAAACTTAACCAGGAAGTGCGGGGTACAGTTGTTTCGGCGGCCGGAGAACCATTGCCCGGTGTTACGTTAGTCTTAAAAGGAACAAATAATGGTGCTGCTACCAACATTGATGGTACCTTTACTTTAACCGTACCCGAAGGAAACGGCATTCTGGTGTTTTCTTTTATTGGCTACCAAACAAAGGAAGTACCTATAAACAATCAAACCACTTTTAGGGTAACCTTAATCGAAGATGCCAAAGCCCTGGAAGAAGTAGTGGTGGTGGGTTATGGCACCCAGAAAAAAGTTAATGTTACTGGCGCTTTGGCCACCGTAGATAAAGAAGTACTGGCCAACCGGCCCATAACTAATTCCACGCAGGCGTTACAAAACCTACCGGGCGTTTACACCAACCAAACCAAAGGCCGGCCGGGAGATGATAATGCTAATATTCGTATTAGAGGGGTAGGAACACTAAATAATAATAACCCGCTCGTGCTGGTAGATGGCGTGGAATTTCCGCTGGGTAATATTAACCCGAATGATATTGAAAGCATAACGGTTTTAAAAGATGCCGCTTCGGCGGCTATTTACGGCAACCGGGCCGCCAACGGTGTAATTCTGGTAAAAACCAAAAGCGGCCAGAAAGGCAAATTTCAGGTAGATTATAATTATTACTACGGTCAGCAGGAAGCTACGCAATTACCCGAGGTAGTAACCAACTCGGTGCAGTACATGGAAGGGAAAAACCGGGCTTTGGCCAACGAAGGCAAACCGGCCGAATACAGCCCGGCTTTGATCGACGAATATAAAACTGGTACCTACCCTTATATATATCCGAATACCGATTGGTTTGATATAATGTTCCGCCAGGCGCCCATTCAGGAACATAGCCTGCGTTTTTCGGGTGGCAGCGACAAAACCGTTTTCTCGGTTTCTTTGGGATATTTGGATCAGCAGGGAATTATGATTAGTACCCTGGGTAAAAGGTATTCGGTTAATACCAATGTTACCGCAGATGTAACTAAACATTTAAAAATAGGAGCTAACCTGGTCGGTACCTTTTGGAATAACCGCGAAAGTGCTTATACCGCCGACGAAGGTAACGGAGAAGGAGGAATTTTAGGTTTAACTTTCCGGGGATTGCCCATGCAGGTGCCTTACGCCCAGGATGGTTCTTACGCCGACCAGTGGATACGTGTGCCGGGCCATAATTTCTTCCGCAATACGGTTGCTTTATCAAACGAGGGTTTCCGGAAAAATAACTCTTACCGCACCTTAGCCAATTTATTTGCCGAAGTAAGTCTGCCATTTAATATTCGTTATAAAACTACCGTGGCGGCCAATATTCTGTTCGGCAGCGAAAAGTTTTCTTATCCGCAAATTAACCTGACCCATCCCAAAACCGGGGTACAAACGCCTATTGGTAATGTGCCGGCCCGGGGCCAGCGCCAGACCAGTCAGGAAAGCTTAAACCTGACTAATTTTCATACGCTAACCTGGGATAAAGCTTTGGGCGAGCACCAGTTAAATTCTTTACTAGGGTTCAGCATCGAAACGTTCAGCAATGGCAGCTTTACCGCTTATAACCAGGGTTATTTGGGTAACGACTTAACTGAACTCGATGCCGGATCATCTTCGCCGCAAGTGGGCGGTTCTTCCGGCAGGTCGCGTTTAGCTTCTTATTTTGGCCGGATTAACTATAACTATCGCGAGAAATATTTGCTCGAAGCCAATTTCCGGTACGATGGATCTTCGCGGTTTGCCCAAGGCAACCGTTGGGGCTTTTTTCCGTCTTTTTCGGCAGGCTGGCGCATGAGCGAAGAAAATTTCCTCAAAAACCAATCTGCCCTGAATAATTTAAAACTGCGGGCTTCTTACGGCCGGCTCGGCAACCAGGCTATCTCTTTGTTTAGTTACGTAGATGCCATTGCCCTGGGTCAGAATTACAACTTTAACAACACGGTGGTGAGCGGGGCGGCTATTACCCAGTTAAGCGACCCCAATATTACCTGGGAATCTACGGCCATTGCCGATGTGGGCCTGGAAGGCGGGCTGTTTAACAACCGTTTGAGCTTTGAACTGGATTGGTTCCGTAAAAAAACCACCGATATTCTGCGGCAGGTGAGCGTGCCGGCCCAGGTAGGTAACTTAACCGGCCCATTCCGGAATATTGGCAGCGTTTTAAATCAAGGGGTAGAAATTACGTTGGGTTATCGTGATAAAATTGGTAATTTCCGTTATAACCTGGATGCCAATGCTACTTATATTAAAAATAAGGTACTGGATGTAAAAGGTCAGGTTTATTACAGCGGCAATACCATTACCAAAGCTGGGGTGCCCATTAATTCCTTCTTTGGTTTGCAGACCGAAGGTATTTTCCAGAACGAAGAAGAAATAAAAAATCATGCCTTTCAGAATGCCATTACCAAACCCGGCGACCTGAAATATAAAGATATCGACGGCAATAAAATTATTGATAACAACGACCGGGTTATTATTGGCAACAGCATACCAACTTATACCTATGGTTTCTCCTTAGGAGCCGGCTACAAAAACCTGGATATTTCGGCCATTTTCCAGGGCGTGCAGGATGTAGACACTTACCTGACCGGAAATTTGGCGCAACCCTATAAAAACGGGGCGGGGGTTACCCCAGAATGGCTAACTGATTCCTGGACGCCCGAAAACCCGAACGCACCATTACCCCGGTTAACCACTTCTAACGGTTATCCGCAGAATTTCCAAACTTCCAGCTTCTGGATTCGGGATGCGTCTTACCTGCGCCTGAAAAACCTGCAGGTTAGCTACGGTTTACCGGCCCATTGGCTGCAGCGCGCCCGGTTACAGCAACTGAAGGTTTTCGTGAATGCCCAGAATTACCTCACTTTTACCCAGTTTAAATTCAGTGATCCGGAGCGCAACGTTACCCGCGGCGACTTGATTGAATACCCGAATACCAAAATTCTGACCACCGGTATTAATATTACCTTTTAAGCTACAGTTAACATGAAAAAGCCTTATATATTTTATAGCACTTTATATAGCACCCTGATATTTTCTTTGTTTTCCTGCGGCGATAATTTTCTGGAAGTAACGCCCACCGACCGGTTTACCCAGGAAAGCTATTGGAACACCCGCGAAAAAGCCGAAGCTGCCCTAAACGGAACTTACGCCGCCTTGCTGCACGGCAGCTTGTACGGGGGCGGTAACCCAATTTTCTTTGAGAGCCTAACGCCTAATACGCTGAACTTTGGTGGGGCCTTTAACCTGATAGCTACCGGCGTACACAACGCGGCTAATACCGGCATCATTAATACAACCTGGAACGGCGCTTATCGCGGTATTGGTCGGGCCAATAATTTCTTGGCGAATATTGATCAGGTACCTATGGATGAGACGCTGAAAAAACGCTACAAAGCCGAGGCCAAATTCCTGCGGGCTGTCTTTTACTTTCCGCTCTGGAATTTATACGGCGGTGCCCCTTTAATTACCGATGCTACCAATTTTTGCCGTCCAATCCACTTTGCCGCGCAATTCGGCCGATGAGTTACTAACCCAGATCCTGAAAGATTTGGAAGAAGCCGCCGCCGACGATGTGTTGCCCCTTACGTATAGCGGCTCCGAAAAAGGCCGGGTAACGCGGGGAGCCGTGCAAGCCTTCCGGGCACGGATACTGTTGTATGCCGGCCGTTGGGCCGAAGCCGCCGCCGCCGCTAAGAAGGTAATCGACCAGAAAACGTATACTTTATTTCCGGATTACCGCGGTTTGTTTTACCTCGAAAACGAAGGCAACTCCGAGGTGGTTTTTGATGTGCAGTTTCGTTTTCCGGAGTTTACGCATTCCCTGGATATTAACCTGGACCAGCAAAACAGTGTAGCCCCGCTGCCCGATTTAGTAAATGATTATTATGCCACTGATGGTAAACCCATTGCCACCTCCGCCGTTTATGACCCGGCCAAACCTTACCAAAACCGCGATCCCCGGTTTTTGGCCACTATTATTACGGAAGGTAGCCAGTACAAAGGCGCTAAGGTAGGAGCCGTTCAGTATCCCCGCACCGGGTATGGTCTAAAAAAATATACCATTTACAAAGACAACGAAATACCTACGGTAGCCCCCACCAGTGATCAATCGGAGTTAAATTATATTTTGCTACGCTATGCCGATGTGTTGCTGACGTATGCCGAAGCCCAGAATGAGGTAGCCGGACCAGATGCCTCGGTGTACGAAGCCGTTAACCTGGTGCGGCGGCGGGTAAAAATGCCAGATTTGCCCTTAAACCTGAGCCAGGAACAATTAAGAAAGGAAATCCGGCACGAGCGACGCATTGAACTGGCCGGTGAAGGCTTATATTATTACGATATCCGGCGCTGGAAAGTAGCAGATCAGGTACTAAATACCGATATTTATAATAATAAAGGTCAACGGATTGATACCCGTAAATTTAACCCTAACCGCGATTATTTATGGCCGGTGCCTTCGGTTGCTATTCAGGAAAATACCGCGCTGGCGCAGAATCCGGGCTACGGCAATTAAATAAGGCAGTGTTTCTAACCAACTTTAAAAATGAAAAAGAAAATATTACCAATATTCTGGTCTTTATTTCTTGGGCAAATATTATTTAGCCACTTTACCCAGGCGCAGACGAAGTCCAGGCACAAAAAGCCCAATTTTATATTTATTCTGGCCGATGATTTAGGATACGGCAACCTGACCAGCTATAATCAGCGCAGCCCTATACCAACCCCCAATATTGACCGGCTGGGTAAAGAAGGAACCAAATTTACCCGCTTTTATGCCGGCAGTACGGTATGCGCGCCCTCTCGCTGCGCCCTCATGACGGGGTTGGACATGGGCCATGCGTATATCCGAGGCAACAGCCGCGAATCGTTGCGGGAGCAGGATATAACCCTGGCGCAGCGGTTGCAGGCCAGCGGCTATGTTACCGGTATGTTTGGTAAATGGGGTTTGGGCGAAGAAAACTCTTCCGGCACGCCGGAAAAAAAAGGCTTTGATGCGTTTTTTGGTTACCTGAATCAAGGGCACGCGCACGATTATTACACCGACCGGCTGTACGAAGTGAAGAACCGGCAAATGCAGAAGGTGACCACCGATACGGCCGCTTACACCCACGATTTGATTATGGATCGGGCGCAGGCTTTTCTGCGGGATAATAAAGATAAACCTTTCTTTTTATACCTGCCCGTTACTATTCCGCACGCCGAGTTAAAGCTGCCGAAGAAATATTTGCAGCCTTTCCTGCATGCCGACGGCAGCAGCAAGTTCGGGCCCGAAACACCTTTTATTCATAAAACCGGCAACTACGACAGCCAGGACAAACCGCACGCTACCTTTGCCGCCATGATTAACAAGCTGGACCAGGACGTAGGCCAAATATCCCGGTTGGTAAAAGAGTTAGGGCTGGACGATAACACCTATATATTCTTTACCAGCGACAATGGGCCGCACCGTGAAGGCGGCGGGGACCCGGAATATTTTAACAGCAGCGGTCCGTTGCGCGGTATTAAACGCGATTTATACGAAGGCGGTATTCGGGTGCCCTTACTCGTGCGGGCTCCCGGCAAAGTACCTGCCGGCCGTACCAGCGATATTCCCTGGGCTTTCTGGGATATATTGCCTACCCTGAATACCCTGGCCGGTGTGCCGGTTCCGGAAAATATTAACGGTATTTCGTTTGCCCCAACTTTAGCTGGTAAGCCGCAACCCAAACAACACGAATACCTTTACTGGCAGTTTAAAGAAGGCGCTTTTAAAGAAGCTATTATTCAAAAAGACTGGAAGCTGCTGCGTTTTAAGTCTGAAGACAAGCCTGAGGTGCTGGAACTATACCATCTGGGCAAAGACCCCGGCGAAAAACAAAACCTGGCGGCAACTTATCCCGACAAAATCCGGGAATTACTGGCCGTATTGGCCAGAACCAAAACACCCGCCCAAAATAAATTATTCGATTGGTCGGCCTGGCACCACCAGGCAGTTGCCCCCAAAAATTAATACCTAATGGGATAACCCTATTTCATAATACTACACCCTATAAGGGTTATTGTCTTGAAAGGATCTATTGATTAATTTAACTTACAGGTGAAGATTAGGAAAGCTTATAACTTTCCTAAACACAAGATCCTTTCAGGCTGACTAGAAAAGTGTTTTACGGTATAAGATAGGGTTAATTGCTTTCGGTATAAACTGCATTTAGAACACCACAATTTTCTAACTAAAAAATTATATGCTAAAAATATTTAAATGGCCAATTTTAATTGGCAGCCTGCTGGTTATTGCCTTAACGGGCAAGGCGCAATCCAGTACTAAAAAACCAAATTTAGTTTTAATCTTGGTGGATGATATGGGATACTCAGACCTGGGTTGCTTTGGATCTGAGATTCCGACGCCCAACCTGGATAAATTAGCCCAAAACGGCTTGCGCTTGTCTCAGTTTTACAATACTTCCCGCTGCTGCCCTTCCCGGGCATCGCTCATGACGGGCGTTTACCCCCACCAGGCCGGCGTCGGCAGCATGAATGCCGATTTGGGCAATCCGCAGTACCAGGGCTTTCTGAATAAAAACGTTATTACCATTGCCGAAGGCCTGAAAACAGCAGGCTATACCACCCTCATGTCGGGGAAATGGCACATAGGTAACCAGCCGGACCAATGGCCGGGCGCCCGTGGGTTCGACCAGTATTTTGCCCTGATTGGCGGCACAAGTAATTATTTTTATCCGCATCCGTACGAGTTAAAAGCGCAAAGCTTTTTTGTGCTGAATGGGCAAAAACAAGAAAACTACACAACCGAAAAAAAACCGGCTGATTTTTACCTGACCGATGATTTTACAAATCATGCGTTGCGTTTTCTGGATGGGACTAAAAGCAGCAAAAAGCCATTCTTTCTGTACACGGCTTTTAATGCGCCCCATTTTCCGCTACAGGCCCGGGCCGAGGACGTGGCCAAGTACCGGGGTAAATACCTCCAGGGTTGGGAGGTAGTCCGGTCGGCGCGTTATCAAAAATTGTTGAAGTTAGGTTTAATTAAACCCGAATGGAAATTATCACCCCGCGATTCGCTTATTCCGGAATGGAACCAGATGCGGCAAACCGAAAAAGAAGCCTGGGACTTAAAAATGGCCGTATTTGCCGCCATGGTAGACCGCATAGATTACAACGTTGGCCGCATTGTAGCTAAATTGCAAGAACTAGGCGTAGACCAGAATACATTAATCTTGTTTATGTCGGATAACGGCGCCAGTCACGAATATCCTTTCCGGGCAGCCAGCCAAACCGAAGCAGTAGCGCAATTGGTTAAATCGCAACCGCACGACAGCCCGCAATCTTATATTTCTTATGAGTATAACTGGGCCAACGTAAGTAATACACCTTTCCGCTCTTTTAAACACTGGGAGCACGAAGGCGGCATCAGTTCGCCGTTTATTGCCTGGTTTCCGGGTAAAATTAAAGGGGGGCGCATTGCCGATAATCCGGCACATCTCATCGATATTCAATCTACTCTGTTCGACTTTGGCGGTGTAAAATACCCCACCCAGGTAAAAGAGAATAAAATATTGCCAACCGAAGGCATATCGCTGCGGCCTTTGCTGGAAGGTAAACCCTGGAAAGGGCACGACGTGCTGTACTGGGAGCACCAGGGTAACCGGGCCGTACGCCAGGGCGATTGGAAATTGGTTTCTATGTATCCGGAAAATAAATGGGAGCTTTATCACGTGGGCCGCGACCGCACCGAACTGCAAAACCAGGCCCAGGCGCACCCCGAAAAACTAAAAGAATTAATCGGTTTATACAACAATTGGGCTAAGCGGGCTGGGGTAGTGGAGTGGGATAAAATCAAACCCGCACCAGCAGTTAAATAAATTATTACTAAATTGGTTTTTATTTAGTACAAAATGCACCAATCTTTAAAATATTATTCCTTTGGATTTCTTTTAATCGGGCTGGCCGCTTGCCAGCCCGATACCCAAAAAAATATTCCTGAAACCCAACAGGTAACGGCCAACCAGGTAGTAGTGCCGCCGGTAACCGATACCATTCCGGCCAAAATGGTTTATATACCCGCCGGTAAATTCCGGATGGGCTCCGATGATGCCAATTTTCCGGATGCCCAGCCCGTACACGAGGTAGAGGTAAGCGGTTTTTGGATGGATGAACACGAGGTTACCAATGCCGAATTTGCCCGGTTTGTAAAAGCTACCGGCTACGTAACAGTAGCCGAGCGGGCCTTGAACCCGGCTGATTTTCCGGGGGTGCCGGCCGATAAACTGGTGCCGGGCTCGGGGGTATTTACACCGCCGGCCCAGGAAGTAAGCCTCGATAATCCTTTGCAATGGTGGCAATACGTGCCCGGCGCCAGTTGGCGGCATCCGCAAGGGCCCAGCAGTTCTATAGCGGGCAAACCCAACGACCCGGTGGTGCAGGTATGTTACGAAGATGCTGCTGCCTACGCCAAATGGGCCGGCAAACGCTTGCCCACCGAAGCCGAATGGGAGTACGCGGCCCAGGGTGGCAAAGGCCGTCGTAAATATTATTGGGGCGATGAACTGAAGCCAGAAGGTAAATGGGTAGCCAATATTTACCAGGGCAATTTCCCGGATAAAAACAGCGGCGAAGATGGCTTTATTACCGTTGCCCCGGTAAAATCTTTTCCGGCTAACGGCTTTGGCCTATTTGATATGGAAGGTAATGTTTGGGAATGGTGCCAGGATTTTTACCGGCCCGATTATTACCAGCAAAGCCCCCGGTTAAATCCGAAAGGGCCCGCAGATAGCTACGACCCCCAAGAACCAGGCGCTGTAAAACGGGTGCAGCGCGGCGGCTCATTCTTGTGCTCAGACCAATATTGCGTGCGTTACAAACCCGCCAGCCGGGGCAACGGCGAAATTTCGAGTGCCGCCAACAACTTAGGTTTCCGGTGTGTAAAAGACGGAGGACCCGATAAAAAAGGATAGTAAATTTATCTGCCGCTATTTTCTGTCCGAAATAAATATTTCTAGCACACAGGGGTTGAGTGAACCCCTGTATTTTTTTTGTGGCAAAGAAGTTTAGCTTATTATTTTAATGAGTTAAATTAATTTACCCGTTAAATTTAAACTTCTAGCCCGCAAACCTTCAGATACATTTTAGCCTTTCAACATAAATATTCACTTCTATTTTTTGATTTTATTTCTTTTTTACCTTTCAATTGCTCAAAATTATTTAATATGCACTTTGTGTGGTTTACCAAATGATAATGCTGTTAATATTATGGGAGCATTGGTTCTAAAATTTAAGCATCATTTGAGTAATCAATTAAATAACAGTACTGTTTAGTAGCTGGTAAATACTAGCTTTATTAAATTTGTTGTAGCTTATGTTTGATTGGTACGCCTTGTTTTAGAACCAATCATTAATCAACCAACACAGGCCGCAAACTATCATTTATTTATACCAAAATACCGCTGCTTATTTTTAAAGGGGCACACGAAGTTAATGAAAAAGAAAAGCGCTGAAGTAGTGGGCGTAAAAGAAATTGCCCTTCGGGCCAACGTTTCACTGGGTACCGTAGATAGGGTTTTGCACAATAGGGCCGGAGTTTCCAATGCCACCCGCGAAAAAATAATGGCCATTGTAAACGAATTAAATTATCAACCCAATATTCTGGCCCGAAGTTTAGCTTCCAAAAAAGTTTACAAAATTGCCGTTTTAATTCCGGCTGTATCCGACGAAACCGCCTTCTGGCAAGCACCGCTGGATGGCATCAAAAAAGCGGCCAACGAAGTAAGTTTGCACGGTTTTAATGTAGAAGAATATTGCTTTGACCAAAACGATAAAAGCTCATTTACCCGGCAAGCCAAACTTATTTTAGAGAATAAAGTTGATGGTATTATTATGGCACCTTCTTTTATCGAAGAATCCATCAATTTTACGGCAAACTGCAAAAAACTCAGAATTCCTTATGTATTTATAAATTCTGATTTGCCCACCCAGGATAGCCTTTGTTACATCGGTCCGCATTTGTATAAAAGTGGTTATTTAGCGGCGCATTTAGCCAACTTAAGCATCGAAGAAAAAGGCCGGATTTTAATCCTGAATATTTCGAAAGAGATTGAGAACCACCACCATTTGCTTAAAAAAGAAGAAGGTTTCCGGAGCTATTTTGTTGATAAAAAGCAAGACCGCAAAATAGTTAAACTAGATATTAAGCAAACCGAATACGCAGCGGTAGAACTGCAGTTGACCGACGTGTTTGGGAAATACAAAAACATTAAGGGCGTTTTTGTGACCAATTCCCGAGTAGCAACCGTATCGAAATATTTAGCCAAAGCCGGACTTAGCGATATATTGGTAATTGGGTATGATTACCTGGCCGAAAACGTGGAATACCTCGAAAAAGAAGTGATAGATTATTTAATTTGCCAAAAACCGGAAGTGCAAGGGTATAAAGGTATTATGGCCTTGTTTAATTATCTTGTACTGTCGGCGCCCGTCGATCCGGTGGTGTATATGCCTATTGATATCATTACAAAAGAAAATTACGAATTCTATGTTAATTAAATTTTCTTTCAACTAAATAACCTTAGCTGCCGCATTCTTTTCTTTCCTGTTGATACATAAGCGCTATAAAGGCGATAATTTAGCTTCATGCGCAAATATTTATTATATTTTCGTGTACGTACACGATATTTTATTTAAATTTAAGTGCCAAGCAGTTAATTTTAAATTAAATCTCTCTTTTAAACGTTTGTTTTAAAGCGTTTTTCCTGATTAACAGAAGTAAACCCGTGTAACAATGTTGGTGACGCGCTATTTAGGGGTAAAACTTGCTATTACAACGAAGGTGATATTTAAACTGATAACGACTTTTTGGGTGGGTAAAACATTATTTTAACCATGAGAAAAATTCTTTCTTTCGTATTCTTAAGCTTAGTGGGTGGCATCCTCACGCAATGCCAAGTTAAAAATTTAAATAAAACCGAGCAGGCGGTTGTGAACAAAACCATCGATAAATTTGATGTTTCGCCAGTTTATTCTCCCGAAGAATCGCTGGGCCTGATGCGGGTAGAAGATGGTTTTGAGGTAAAATTAGTAGCCGCCGAGCCCCTGATTAGCACCCCCGTTACCATGTCGTTTGATGCCAAAGGACGCATGTGGGTGGTAGAAATGGAAAGCTACATGCCCGATACCTTGGGCACCGGCGAGAATGAACCCAAGGGCAAAATTGTTATTCTGACGGATAAAAATAAAGATGGAGTTGCCGATGACCGGAAAGTTTTCCTGGATTCGCTGGTATTGCCCCGGGGCATGTGCCTCGTAGAAGATGGCATACTGGTAATAGAACCGCCCCGGCTTTGGTACTATGAAATTAAAAACGACAAGCCTGGTAAAAAAATATTAGTAGACCCCACGTACGGCGAAGGCGGCAATGCCGAAAGCCAGGCCAATGGCTTGTACCCTGCCCTGGATAACTGGATTTACAGTGCTGCTTCGGACCGCAGATACCGCCGGATTGCCGGTAAGTGGGTAATAGAGCGCACACACCGACGCGGGCAATGGGGCTTAACCCAGGATAATCACGGCCGCTTATATTTTAACAATAATACCCAAAACCTGCTCGGCGATTATTTTGCACCTGGTTTTGGCGCCGAAAATAATAACATGCGCAGTGTAGCCGGTTTCAGCGAAAAAATATTGTTTGATAACAAAGTTTACCCTATTCGGCCTACGCCAGGCGTGAACAGAGGGTATAAAGAAGGCACCCTGGATGAGCAAAAACGGCTGGTAAGCTTTACGGCGGCCTGTGGCCCGGTAATATACCGCGGCGATTTGTTTGGCGATGCTTACGCCAACAATGCCTTTGTGGCTGAGCCGGCGGCCAATCTCATTAAACGTAATATTTTAACAGAAAAAGGTTACGAAACAGCCGGCCAACAAGCTTACCAGCAACGGGAATTTCTGGCCAGTTTCGATGAACGTTTCCGGCCGGTAAGCCTGTATAATGGTCCGAATGGCGCTTTATACGTAGTAGATATGTATCGCGGCATTATTCAGCACAAAGCTTTTTTAACGTCTTACCTCAAAAAAGAAATCCGGACCCGCAATTTAAGTCAACCATTAACTCACGGCCGTATTTATAAGGTAGTGCCAAAAAATAGTAAAGCCCAATCTGTTACTTTCCCAAAAAATCCGCAGCAGTTAGTAAAGCTATTAAACCACCCCAACGGTTGGGTGCGCGATTTTGCCCAGCAATTATTAATTTCCCGGCGGCAAGTACAGGCGGTACCGGCCTTGCGCAAAGCCTTAAGCCAAACCGAGCAGCCATTATTGGTGGTGCATGCCCTCTGGACACTAGAAGGCTTAGGTGCGCTGCAGCCTACCGATGTAATGCCATTGCTTCAAAATACCTCCTGGGCTTTGCGCATGCAAGGTTTAAGTGTGCTCCCGGCTGTCCTTAACCAGCAAAATCACCCGCAATTTATACCAGTATTATCCCAAATGGTCAGCCAAAAAGACACCCTTGCGGCACCTTATGTAGCTTATCTGGTGCAAAGCTTACAACCCTTAAACGAAGTGGCGGCCAACGGCATACTAAAGAAAATAATGCTGGCGCACCCCAATAATAAATATGTGGTAGATGCTGTAATCAGTAATGTAAGGGGTAAAGAAACTGCATTTATGAAAGAGGTGCAAGCGGCGGGCTTAAGCCCCAATACCTTAATGTATAAACGAATGAATGTAGTGCTGGCGGATATCCAAAACTCGAAACAAAACGGCAATACCCTGGCCTTGCTAAAAGAGTTTCCGCGGGGAGCTAACCTTTTTAAAACAACCTGCCAGGCTTGCCATGGTGCCGACGGTAATGGGGTAAAGATGCTGGCGCCTCCGTTAAACCAATCGGAATGGGTTACCGGCGATAAAAACCGGTTAATTTCTATTGTACTCTTTGGCTTAACCGGCCCGGTTAAAGTAAACGGCACCGTATATAAAGTACCTGAAGTAAGCGGCGAAATGCCCGGCATAGCCTATAACCCAGATGTGGTAGAAGATGATATAGCCCAGTTATTAAGTTTCATCAGAAAATCTTGGAGCAATAATGCCGATAAAGTTACTGGCGAAGATGTAAGTAATGTCCGGAAGCAATATATTGGCCGACAGCAGGCATTTACCGTTGAAGAGCTGGCAAAAAATACACCTCATTAGTGATTGGTTTTAAAGTAAAAGCCAAGTCCTATATAATACCTAAAAAGGGTTATCGTGCCACATAGCGCATTCAATTATCTAAACTTATCCTTAATGGGTGCCTTCTAACTATTCTGGGTGAATTATTCTATTTAATCGGTTTGATATTAAGTATTAACTTAAACGCCGACCTTTTGCAGGTGTATTGGTAAACTCTAATATTACTCATAATACGGCAAAAGTTTAGCTATATAAATCAGAGATTTAGTTTATAAAGAAAAATACTTGGATTACGAATCTCTTTTTATATCTTCGGGTGCGTACACGTTGAGTAAAAATATTGTTTATCAGCCTATAAGCTTTCTTTATACGGATGAAGCTAACATAAGCATTGTACTGCCAACTGAAATGAAATATTCTCAACTGATAAATCAATACGAGATAAACCCAATAGTCTGTTAAAGGACATTTAAGGCTGGAAATGCCTAAAAAATAAAGCAGTTTGTAAGCACTATAAGTTTCTGGCACTATTCCAGAACAGGAGTTAGTTTCTTTGGTATGAAAATAAAAGCTTTATAGTTTATACTTCTGTCTGAACTGATTCCTTCTTTTTTAAGGAAAGAAACGGAAAATTTTCTAACTCAGCTTATGAACGGGTGCATGCCCGGAAGTTGAAAATTTATTTAGAAGCTTTAGCTGTAAGGTTTGAAGGTGGTAATAAGCTGTGGCAGGCCGTGGTATTCAGTTTATTTTACTGGTATGCGCTTGTAATCAGGAACCCAGAATAGCTTAAAGAAGGAAAGAACGGGCATTGACAGTTCTGTTCGGGTTAAATGATAACACTACTGGTTAGGGGAGAGCTATACCTTTTGTTGTGGTAGAGGGTACGACGCGATGGTTTCTACCTCCAGGCTATTTAGTTCATTATTAATATTAGAAGCTTCATCGGCTACTATTTTGGGTTTATGCCTAATCCATTACGCGTAAATAAAATTACCAACCTAAGAAACACCCGTATGAAGCATCTTGAGAACCGACGCGCTTTTTTGCAGAAAATAGGTTTGATGTCTGTAGCTGCCGGCGCAGGAACTATTCTACCGGTTTCGGCTATCACCCAATCATCAAAAGCAGTAGACTTGACTGTTTTACCGGAGCTGTCGTCTTTGCCGCCGGCGCAGGTATTTACGGTGCTGGCTTTAGACCGTCCTGAATTAGCCTCTGTGCGGCGGGCTTTAGAGCAAAAAGGCCAGGAGGCGGCCCTCACAGCCCTGTTGAGTTATTACCGCAAGCGTTATCCCAAGCCTAAAGATACAGCACGCCGCTCAGGTTCTGATAAGGGTTATTACAAAGCCGACGGTAACAGTATAGAACGGGCAAATAATTTAGAGCAGCATATTTTCCAGTGGGGACCTTACCCGTCTGCTAATTATGGTGCAAATATTAATTGGGCCGCCGATCCGGCCAAAGATATTGAGTGGATTGCGGCTGTTTACCGGTTTTACTGGCTATCAGATTTAACCAATGCCTATGAAATAACGGACGATGAACGTTACGTCCGCACATTTGTAAACCTTACCCAAGATTGGATTAAGAAGCATCCCCTCGAAAAGTCACTTAATGTCATTCATCCTGTTTACGGGCACTGGAAAGGTTATGCCTGGCTGGACTTGCAAACCGGAATCAGGGCAACGAATATTTGCCAGGCTTTTCGGACCCTGGTGCACGGCAAATCCTTTACCCCACAGTTTTTAGGAATTTTACTGGCCAGCCTGTACGACCATCAGCTTAAAACAGAAAAGCTACCGATGGCTAATGTTCATAACAAGGCTATTTTTGAGCAGCGGGGCTTTATTAATGTTATTCATACTTTCCCGGAATTTAAAGATAAAGACAGGTGGCTAGATATTGCAATGACGATTACCCATGAAAATCTGCTGGCCCAAACCACTACAGATGGTGTACAGCGGGAGTGGTGCGGCGGATACCATGCCGGGGTGTTCCGGGATGTAATGGAAATAGATAGCCGGATACATGATTTAGGGCGGCAAATGCCATCGGATTATGTACATCGGGTTAAAGCCATGGCAGAACATATATTTGGCCTTTCTACACCCGAACTGGGATTCCCGATGTTTGGCGATACTGCTCGCGATAAGATTTCTTCGCCGGACCGGAAAACCTGGCAATTGTATAATATGTTAACGGAAGCGGGGCAATATTTTAAAGAACCTAAATACCAGGCCCTGGCCGACCTGAACGTAGCACAATTACCCAAAAATGGCAGCGTAGCCTTTGCAGAAGCCGGCCTCTACACCATGCGCAAGGGCTGGTCTACGGATCAGGTGTATTTAGCACTCCATTGCTCGCCGCCGGCTATTAGCACCCACGACACGCCCGATAACGGTACCTTTGAGCTTTATGCTTACGGACGGTGGCTTATGCCGGACAGCGGTTTTTACACGTACGGCAATAATCCAGAGGCCCGGACCTGGCACCGCCAAACCCAGGTGCACGCTACCCTAACTGTAAATGGCAAGGACACGGATATAATTGGCCGCCAATTAGGTTGGCAGTCTAACGAAGAAGCGGATATGTTATGTGTTGAGAACCAGTCGTACAAATATTTTTTGCACCGCCGTACGGTTTGGTTTTCGGGTAAAAATAGCGATACGCCTTTCTTTGTTATACTGGACGAAGCCAACGGCGACTTAAAGGGCGATTTAGAACTGCATTTCCCCATGGCTCCCGGGCCTGTTCGGATAGATCAGCAAGCCCGACGCATTACTACCGGGTTCGATGATGCAAATCTGTTAATTCAAGTAGCCGGCAAACATCCGGTAAGCTTGCGCGAAGAAGAAGGTTGGCACGCCTGGCAATACGGCAAGCGGGAGGCCCGCAGCACCGTAACAGCCGTTTATAAAGGACAAGCACCTACTGCTTTTGTTTCGATATTAGTTCCTTACCGGGGCAAAACGCCACCAGATTGCCGCCTTATTACTGACCCCACCACCTTAATCGCCGGCAGAAATCCGGTAGAAATTCAGGTAGAAGTAGCTGGACGCAAACAGGTACTTCAGCGGAAGGTATAAGTAAAAGCTTAAAACTATGACTAAGAAAGGCAACTGTTAATTATTTAATATTAGAATTCATTATTTTGATAAAAGAACTACCTGAACAAGCTACATTAATGGAAGAACCACGCAGAAATTTTATTAAAAAAACAGCCCTGGGAGCTGCCGCTTTAACCTTAGGAGGCATTTTGCCGGGTTTTAGTGCCAAAAGCTACGCCGGCATATTAGGTGCCAACGACCGGATAAGAGTGGCCAATATGGGCGTAAATGCCCGTGGCCTGGATGTCGCCCAAAGTTTTGCGCTTCAGCAGAATTGCGAAGTACTGCACGTGTGCGATGTAGATAGTCGGGCCGCCGACAAATGCATTGGCCTGGTAGAAAAAATTCAGAAGAAACGCCCCAAAACCACCCCGGATTTCCGGAAAGCCCTCGACGACAAACAAGTAGATGCATTGGTAATTACAGCCCCTGATCACTGGCATGTACCGGCGGCCATATTGGCTTGTAAAGCCGGCAAACACGTGTACGTAGAAAAACCCTGTAGCCACAACCCGCACGAGGGAGAATTAATTGTGGCCGCCGCCGTTAAATACAAACGGGTAATTCAGATGGGGAACCAGCGTCGTTCTTACCCCAATGTAGCGGCCGGAGTTGCTGAATTGCACGATGGTGTAATTGGTAAACTTTATTTATCAAAATCTTGGTACGCCAATAACCGGCAAACCATTGGCACCGGTAAACAAACCGCCGTACCAGCCTGGCTAAATTACGAGTTGTGGCAAGGACCGGCTCCGCGCAAGCCTTTTAAAGACAATATTGTACATTATAACTGGCATTGGTTCTGGCACTGGGGCACCGCCGAGTCGGGTAATACCGGTACGCACCAGATGGATTTGGCGCGGTGGGGTATGGGCATAGATTATCCGGTACGGGTGTCTTCCAACGGTGGCCGCTTTCATTACCAGGATGACCAGGAAACACCCGATACCCAGTTTATTTCCTTTGATTTTAAGGAAAACAAAAGCATTACGTTTGAAGGCAGAAGTTGCAACGCCCGCGCAGTAGACGGCAGCAAAACGGCGGTTTCGTTTTACGGCGATAAAGGCTCGATGCTGATTGACGGGAACAGCTACACTATTTACGATTTGCAGGGCAAGGTGCTGAAAGAAGTAAAGAGCAATATTAAAGTAGATGGCACCAATGTAACCAGTCCCTCGCAGCAACTCGATGCGCCCCACATGCAGAATTTCCTCGACGGCATTCGGGTAGGAGCGAAGCAAACCTCCGATATTTTGGGTGGACACAAAAGTACTCTGTTAAGCCAGTTGGGTAATATTTCTTTACGCACCGGCCGCTCCCTGCAAATAAATCCGGAAAATGGCCATATTCTAAACGATGCCGAAGCCATGAAATACTGGAAAAGAGAATATCAGCCCGGCTGGGAACCAACCTTGTAATGGTATTGAGAAGATTCAATATTTCAACTTTTAACCTGCCAGGAATTTTAATATTTATTAAGCAAACGTCATATTTTAGACTCTCTAAATAATAATCCCTAATTCATAGAAAGATAAAATTGGAAGAGCCAAAAGCGCCAGCATTTTCGCTGGTGCTGTCCTTTTCTGACTTGTGCCCGCTTAAGTAGTTAAAGAAGTTTGAAATCTATATAGTAAGGCAACCAGCACAGTTAAATACGGCGGAACTGGTCGCATCTAATAAAGGAAATACCCGTGTATGGTAAAGGAAACAGATATTGCAAGGAAAATTCCCGAGTAAAATATTGCAGAAGCCACGCTAATTATTTCTATTTCATCTGAAATTTTTCTAATAGATACCTGTATATGAAATTTTTTTGTACCACCATTTTACTGGTATTTTATTTGGGGTTAGACCTGGTGGCTCAAAGCACCACGGAGCGGCAACAAAAATATTTGGAGGAAATCCTTCTCATTAATATTCCGCAGTATTTTAAAGAAAATACCCGGCGCGTTACCTTCCAGGATAGTACTTGGAACGACTGGCTGAAGCGCACAAAAGAACTTCCGCCTGATTTTTCTCAGATGCCCTCAGTCCCGTTTTTACCGGAGCCCTTAATTTTATTTAAAAATGGGAGGGAGCAGCCCATTACCACCCCGGCGCAATGGCAGGAAAAACGAACCTGGATAAAAGAACAATACCAGCATTGGGTTTCGGGCAAAGTGCCGCCTGCACCAGCCAACTTTAAGGTAAAAGTATTATCGGAAAAAGAAGAGAACGGAACACTTTTGCGGATGGTAGAACTACGCTTTGGCCCTAATGAGCAGGCCCGCATGACGGTAGAACTGATGATACCCAAAACCAAAGGGCCTTTACCCGTTTACCTGACCCAGTGGAACCACCGGGTTTGGGCGCAGCAGGCCGTTAGGCGGGGCTATATTGGTTGTGTGTATGCGGCCGCCGATATAAAAGACGATACAGAAGCTTACCAGGCCATTTACCCCAATTTTGATTTTAGTATGCTGATGCGCCGCGCCTGGGGAGCCTCGCGGGTAGTTGATTATTTATTAACGCTGCCCGAGGTGAATAAAGCTCAGATTGCCATTACCGGCCATTCCCGCAACGGCAAGCAATCGTTATGGGCAGCGGCTTTCGACGAACGCATTGCCGCGGCCATTCCTACTAGTTCGGGCACCGGCGGTGGCGATCCCTGGCGCTACGGCGACCCGCAATTTGCCAGCGAAACCTTAGATCGGGTAACTGCCTGGAACGGGCATTGGTTTCATCCGCGGTTACGCTTTTTCTTTGGCCGGGAAGATAAGCTGCCCGTTGATCAGAATTTATTAATGGCTTTGGTAGCGCCCCGCTTATTATTGCTGCATTACGCCATTACTGAAAGAGGCCTTAATCCGTGGGCAAATGAACAAGCGCACCAATCAGCCAAGAAGGTTTATACTTTTCTGGGAGCGGAGCAAAATATTGGGGTATTGCCACGGTACGGCGAACATGCTTTAGCTGCCCGCGACATAGAGCATTGTATCGATTTTCTGGATATTCATTTTAAACGCACGGGCCAGCTCTGGGTAAATAAACTTTATTATAATTATTCTTTTACCGATTGGGCCAAAGCACAGCCGGCCGATAGTGTAGCCGCGGTTAGAACCAAGCCCGTGCAATTGCCAAATAAATACAAAAATATAGCAACTTTTGATGCCTTTAGGCCCCAGATAACCGACCGGTTGCAATGGCTTTTGGGAGAAGAACCGGCAGCTGTCAGAAATGTACAAGTTAGTCCTACGGCCGCCGGTAACTACGATTGGATTGCTAGGCTTACGGGGCAGCCCGAACCCACGGGTGCGGAAATAATCCGTTTGGGTTCTTACACCGGTATCGGCGATAATCTTTCGGGGGTTTTGTACCGGCCCAATGGTAAAAAGGCTAACCAGGTAAAAACCGCTAGAGGTAAAATGCCGGTGGTTATTTTTCTGCACCAATATGCCTATTCTACCGGCGCAGCCTGGGGATACCACAAAGCGGGCAAACCCGGCAATAAATTATTGTTTCAGACTTTAATTGATAAAGGCTTTGCCGTACTGGCTTTTGATATGGTAGGTTTTGGGTTACGCATCGAAGAAAGCCCACAATTTTACCAGCGTTTTCCGCAGTGGTCTAAAATGGGCAACATGGTGGCCGATGTACGGGCTTGTGTAGATGCCCTGGCCAATTTTGATTACATTGATAAAGATAAGATTTTTCTGTTGGGTAATGCTTTGGGTGGTAGCGTGGCCTTGTTTAGCGCGGCCCTAGACGAGCGCATAGCCGGGGTGGCCGTATTATCTGCCTTTTCGCCGTGGCGTACCAGCAATGCACAATATCCCAGCATCTACAATTTTTCGCACCTGCACGGTTTAATGCCACGCCTGGGATGGTACGCAAACCAACCCCAGCGGGTACCTCTCGATTACCCGGAAATTATTGCGGCCATAGCCCCGCGACCACTGCTAATTATTTCGCCGCAGCTCGACCGGCATGCCGATTTAAGTGCCATCCAGGAGACTATTAAATCTGTAACAGCGGTGTATGATTTACATAAAAAAACCGGGCAGCTACAGTTTACAACTCCCAAAGAAATAAACCGTTTAACTGAGCCCATGTGTCAGGAAATTGCCAATTTTTATAGTAAACTTTTATAAATGAGTTAAGTGTAATATCCTGGGTAATTTTTTACAATAGCATTTAACTACCAGGCCAAGGGAATAAATTTTAAATATATTAAATATGGCTGCCATTTGTGCCGCCGGAAGAAACCTGAAGAAATGTTTAGAAGAATAGTAGTCCTTTTTATTTTTTTAATAACCATTTCAAAATTTACCACGGCCCAAACCAAAACTGGTAAAATGCCCGGAGCTACAGTAGTAGCCGAAGATGGTGCTTGGTGCTGGTTTTCCGACCCAAGAGCAGTTTATCACAAAGGTAAGCAGGAACGCATCTATTTTGGGTACATCAGCAGCCAAGGCGATGTGGTAATCACTGCCCGCAACCTGAAAACCCAGGCGCAGGAAACCTTTGTACTGCACGAAAAGCTACAGGTAGACGACCATAACGTGCCCTCTATTTTGTTTTTACCCGATGGTCGTTTGTTAACTTTTTACACCGAACACAATGGCCGGATTTTTATGCGGCGCAGCCGGCAGCCCGAAGATATCACTAGTTGGGAAGCCGAAGAAATATTGCCATTTGGTACCCGCGTTACTTACTCGCACCCAATAATGTTATCCGAAGAAAAGAAGCGGATTTACCTCTTTTGGCGGGGCAGCGATTGGCGGCCTACCTTTTCGTACAGCGATAATGGCGGACGTACCTGGACAACCGCGCAAGCGCTTATTGCGGGTCGCGGACTCGAGAACCGGCACCGGCCTTACCTGAAAGTAACTTCGGATAACAAAAAAAGAATTGATTTTGCTTTTACCGATGGCCATCCGGCCGGTGAGGCTACCAACTCGGTGTACCATGTTTATTACGAGAACGGCAATTTTTACCAGAGTAACGGCGCGCTTATAGGTGCGGTAAAAGATTTGCCGTTGCAGCACGAAGCTATTAACAAAGTATATGATGCCACGGGCAGCAACGTAAGGGCCTGGATTTCGGATATTGCTTTGGATAAAAACAACCGACCGGTATTGGTATATGCCCGCTTTCCGGCCGTAACCGATCACCGCTATTATTACGCCGCCTGGAACGGCCAGGCCTGGGACGAGCAGGAACTCTGCCGGGCGGGCAGTTGGATGCCCAGTACACCGGCTGGCAAAAAAGAAAAAGAAGAATATTATTCCGGCGGCATTGCCCTGGACCACACCAATCCAGAGAAGGTTTTGCTGGCGCGTCCGGTAAATGGCCGTTTTGAAGTAGAACAATGGACCAAAAAAGGCAAAACCTGGCACAGCCAATTCATTACCCAAAACTCAACGGTTAATAATGTACGGCCTTACGCTGTCGAGAAATATACGGGCAAAGAACCCTTGGTGCTGTGGATGGCCGGGCCTTACGAGCATTACACCAAGTTTAACACCAAACTGTACTTAAATCGATAATATTTAGCTATGAAACAGTCCAGACGCGCTTTTTTAAAAACCAATTTATCGCTCGGGGCCTTGCTTTGCTTGCCTATTTTGCCAGGCATGAGCGGAACCCAAAAACAATACCGGGTATTTATTATCGGCGATTCTATTTCGATGGGGTATATGCCTTTCTTAAAAAAGCAACTGGCCGATGTAGCCGATGTATCGCGCCCCGACGAAAACTGCGGTGCTACCGAACGCGGCCTAGCCAAGCTGGATACCTGGTTAGGCGCAAATAAATTCGATATTATTCATTTTAATTTTGGGTTGCACGATTTAAAACACGTAGACCCCGTAACCAAAAAAGCCTCTGCCAAACCCGAAGATCCGGTTTTGGTCGATTTAAAAACTTACGGAGAGAACCTGGAAACGTTGGTAAGTAAAATGAAAGCCACCGGTGCCCGGTTAATATTTGCTACCACTACGCCGGTGCCGCCCAATTCCGGCTCGCCGTTGCGGGAACCCGACCAACCCGAAAAATACAATGCGGTGGCTAAAAAAATAATGAAAAAGCACAAAGTAGTTGTAAACGATTTATACGGGTTTGCTTTGCCCCAACTAAGCCAGATTCAGCGGCCCAACAATGTGCACTACACCGAGGCCGGCTACGAAATATTGGCCGGACAAGTAGCCAAATCTATCCGGGAAGTAATTGCCAAAATGGCCTAAACAAATATCGACCGCTTTACCTCATCTTTTCTGCCGCCTATAACCAACACCACACACCATCACTGGAATAATTAACCCGCAAAACCCCGATAAACCAAGCTTTAACCGCCGCAAAATATTAACCTCTTTGGGTATGGCCGGTTTGTTAATGGTACCCAATCTTTTAACGGTACAAGCGGGCACGGCCGTTGCCAAAAAGAGCAAACCTACCTTAGGTAAATTTTACGGTACCGTAGCCGATATAAAGCTGGATGCCGGGCTAAAAGAAGGCGAAATAGTACGGGCAGCAGGTTATCACCACGTAGGCGATGGCGGTGGCGGCGAATATCTGATCCAAAAAACAGGCAAAACCGCCGAAGAAAATATTAATTTACCGAACGGGTTAACTGCTGCTTTAATAAATGTTAGTGCAGTAAATTACAAAATGTTTGGTGCCGTCGGCGACGGGCAACACGACGATGGGATAGAGATTAAGCGGGCGCACCTGTTCGCCAACCAAACCGGCTTGCCGGTAGTGAATCTAAGCGGCGAATTTTGGTTAAAAGAACCAAACAATATTCCGGTGCAAACCAATGTGCAGTGGGGCCACACCAAATTTTATATCGACGAAAAATTCAGTAATAATAAAGATGTGCGGTTTATTGTGGAAAGCCGCGAAAAGCCAAGTCCAATAAATTTAGACGCTGCTGCCAAAGCCCGGTTAATTTCCCAAATAAAACCAGGTGTATCCTTAATTCCGGAACTGGCGCCTTATAAAAACAACCTCGTCATTATTTCGGATGCCAACGACCGCATTGGAGTACGGAGCGGTGACCGGTACGGCGGCCGGCAAGCCAGGGCCCGCGAGGAATTGTTTTTTGTAGAAGAACACGGCCGCATTCTAGGCGATATTGCCTGGGAATTTAAAGATTACACCAATTTGGTTGCGTATCCGGGCAACGATAGTTACCTGATTATAGATGGCGGCAGCTTCCACGTATCGGGCGAAGGCCCGAATAAAAGCTTTAAAGGCTATACCCAAACCGTTTTTTCCATTAGCCGCAGCCGTACCATTATCCGGAACCAGTGGGTGGGGCTGGAAAAAGGCAAAGCCGATGTGACCCTGAACCAACGTAGTGGATTTTATACTTTCCGGCAGGTGTACGATGTAACCCTGGAAAACGTACGGCTAATACCTTGGGAAAAAAACCGGCCCGGCGACAACAAAGTACCCGAAGGAACTTACGGCATTGGTGGCAATCATATATTAAATGCCACTTTTCGGAACGTAACCGCCGAGGGCAGCCCGGTGCACTGGGGCGTATTTGGCACCAACTTAAACAAAAATTTCCGGGTAGAGCAATGCACCTTAAACCGCATAGATGTGCATTTCCATTGCTGGAACCTGTACGTACGCGATTCTAAAATTGGCACCAACGGCATTACCATTACTGGTGGCGGCGACTTGTTTATAGATAATACTACTTGCAACAGCAGCAGCTTTATTAATTTCCGGAACGATTACGGCGCCAAATGGGACGGACACATTCGTTTGCGCAATTGTCGGCACCAACCAATTACCAACGGTATGGCCGGCATTTTTTCTTTTATGGCCGATAATTTCGATTACAAATACCCGATTGGCTACGGGCGCTCCATAAAAGTAGAAGACATGGTGGTAGACTACAATGCTGCACCGCAATCGAATGGCACCTACTGGCTCATGCGCACCTCGGCTTTTTCTAAAACAACCGAAGGGCACCGGGTGTTCTTTCCGGCCGATATCGCGTTCCGGAATATTGTGGTAGAAGGCCGGGAAAAAGGCGTGCGCTTGTGGGAAATTACCGATCCGCAATCGTATAAACTAGCCAAAGCCGGCGGCTACAATGGCGTACAGGTAAAACCCAATGCCAGTATTCTGTTCGAAAATATTCCTTTAGAAATCCTGGAACCACAAGAACCGCAATCGGAAGAGCAAGTACATTTTTCTCTGCGCAATACCAGCAAAACTAAATATTTCGATACCTACGCTTTGTACCCCGAAATCAGGTTTGTGCGGTGCCATGGTTTGGCCGGACATTTTGGCGGCCATATTGCGGATGCATCTTTTGAATTTAGCCTTATTAACCGCTTAACCGGCAGTACTGGCAAAGCCATGCCGGGCAGTTTAACGTTTAACAACTGTAAGTTTGAGCCGGAAATAAAAGATAACGGACAAGCATTTTATTCCTTGGCATCGGAGTTGGGTACTAGTTTTAGCAACTGCACGTTGTTTGCCCCGGTAGTAAATAAACGGCCTCGGCCCGAACTGATAAACCGCTACGGCTTTATCCAGTTAAATAAAACTGTGCGGTATAACCACAGCAATACCCGGCTGGGCAACGATTTGCTGCAATATTCTAAAGCTAAAGGAATAAAATTATCGCCGGGTTTTATGGCGTTGCTCCAGGCCAATTACGAAATGACACCCGGTTTAACCTAAACCATTATTTTATTTGCTGTCGTAATCAAACAGATAATATTTATCGCCCATTTTATTCCGTAGCCAAGCTATAAAAGTAAAGGCTACAGAATTTTCTTTGCCGCGTTTTTTCTGGTTCTAAGGTAAATATTAGGTAAGCAGCAAGCCGGATTTTGGTGCGCGGCCTAACCCAATCCGGAACCGGTATATTTTAGTTTTAAGGGGCGTTTAACCAATTCTTTGCATGGTTAGTGTGGCCAGTAAGCTTTTATACCGGCCATAATACCGGAAACACGCACGCTTTTAAGTATTTTTTTCTCATCCCAGGTCTAGTCTAAGCCGTTATATCTTTTTTGATTGGGTTAATGGCAGGATTAGTAAATTATATTATTCATAACCTTCAGGTAAATAGCTTAAATCCTGCCGAAGCGAAGGAAGCTTTATTTTACATTGATTATTTACTGCGCACGGTTCCGCCGGAGCCGGAGAAAAAAAGATTAGAAAATTTTAAAAAAGAAGTTCAGGAGCGTATTTTCTATTTAAATGCGCTGCAGGCTAAAAACGCAAATACCGATTAAAGTTTAGATAGCAAAGGCAGGAAAGGCGGTTAAGGTTTAACCAAACACCAATAGGGGCAGGTAAATTTTAAGCTAGAGTTTTCGGATATAAGATAAATTTAGATAAACTTGTACCGGTAGACCTGTGTTTCCCTGTTTATGATTATATAAGTAAAGCAAATAATTGTTTGCTTCGTTTTAAATTAAGCCCATGAGTACAACTGGTCAAATTCTGGAAACTTTTTACGAACAATCAGACCAGATTCATTTTGTCTATGATTTATCGGCACAGGTATTTACCTACCTGAATCCGGCTTTCGAAAAAATCTGGCACAAAAAACGCAAAGGCATTATTCAAAACCCCGGTTCTTTGCTCAAAACCATTCATCCCGACGACCAGCAGCACGTGCAGGATTCGTTGCGCGAAATTCTGGATGGTGCCATTATTTCGGAAATTGAATTCCGGATTAAAATACGCAACCATGCCGAGCGCTGGATTTGTGTAAAACCTTTGTTGCTGGAAGAAGAAAGCGTAATTGCCGGTACTGCCCAGGACCATACCACCCAAAAAGATTATGTCGATTACCTCAAAAAGTTTTCGTCGAAGAAAAATTCCATTTTGCATATTCTTTCCCACGATTTAGCGGGGCCTTTGGGCATGATTAGCAATATGGCCGAAGTATTGCAATCTGATTTAAAATCGCACCAAAACCAGGATGTGCACGAAGTTATCCGGCTCATACAACGGAGTAGCAACCAGGGCCTGCAACTGATAAAAGAATTTTTAAAACAAGAATTATTAGAATCGGCCGAAACGGAGCTGGTGCGGCGGCGCGTAGATCTGGTCCAGAAAATAAAAGATTTAATCGACGAATACCAGCACGGGCAATCCTTAACGCATAAAACTTTTTATTACCACACGTCTGCCGACGCTATTTTCCTGGAACTGGATGATACAAAGTTTATGCAGGCCATTAATAATTTAATTTCGAATGCGATAAAATTTACGCCCGATGGCGGGGAAATAACAGTTTCTTTAGAAGAAAAGCCGCAAACAATATTAATTAAAGTAGCCGATAACGGCATTGGCATTCCGGGTAAATACCACGCCACCCTTTTCGAGAAATTTACCCGCGCCCGTCGGCCAGGCATTAAAGGCGAGCCTACCGTTGGTTTGGGAATGTCTATTATTAAAACCATTGTAGAGTGGCACCTCGGGCATATTTGGTTCGAAAGTCAGGAAAACAAAGGCACCACCTTTTTTATTGAAATTCCTAAAGTTTAGGCAACTCTACCAAAATATAAAAGCAAAAAATATTCAAGATTAAGTTATATTATTATAAAGCTGTTTAGGGTTTTGAAAATGGCATGAACGATTGCCCTTGCTGCGTGTTTTCACCGGCAAGTAGTTGGGTAAAGGCTTTAGTATTGGCAGTAAACACCACCCCTGGCAGTAATTCCTTTTCTTCTAAAACCCGATACAAGTTCTATAGGTCTTGCTGTTTAGTCAAAACAACTATTTAGTATTGGCGCGGCTTTTCTGATGGTAAAACTATAATTTACCGCTAAATACTCTTTTTCTGTCCTAAATTTTACCTGCCGCAAAAAATTATAGTTAAATAATTTGATTTCCGGAATATATGTAGCAATTTACGTGTACGTAAACGGAGGCATCATTATTTAGCTGTTAACTTTAATATAGACCCTGGAGCTAGGTTTAGGCTGATAGTAGTGTTAAAATTTAGCTGGTTAAAAGGTTTGCGCAGAAGGTTACCGGGTAAAATGCCTGGCGCCAACGCACAGTACTATTTTCTTAAAATTAACCTAAGTGCTGGTTATTACATACAATATATACAAATAAAACCAGGACCGTTTTACTTGAATATTTTAAAACTTTTACCCCAAATATATAGCCGTGCGGTAGGGTAGGCCAGAAAAGAAGCAAGTTCTGGTGCTTTAGAAAGTTATTTTCGGTGAGCAATTTTTAAATAAACGAATGGCAAAAAATTCTGAACAAGCCTTCTCTGGCAACCCGTACGTAAACCGGCGCAGAATAATTACTGCTTTTGGCAGCGCCGGGCTTACTTTATTTGCGGGATCAGTTTTTGCGCTATCACCTAAAAAAGATGCGAATAAAAAAATAGGCTATACCAAAATTTACCCTACAGTTAGTGATCTGGTGCAGGATAAATCGCTGGACGAAGGCATGCTGGTACAAACGGCTGGCTACTTTGCCCTAGGCGATGGCGGCGGCGTAATGTACGAAATCCGGAAAGACCCGGATAAAACCGTTGCCGAGAGCAATATTTTACTCGCCAATAATTTATACGCCACGCTGGTACCCAATGGCTTTATAAACTACCAAATGTTTGGGGCCAAAGCCGACGGGCAAAACGATGATAGCGTGCAAATTAAAGCAGCCCACGCGTATGCTAACCATCGGCGTTTACCGGTAATTAACCTTTCCGGCGAGTACTGGTTACAAAACCCAAATAAAATTGAGATCAAAACCAATGTGCAGTGGGGCCAAACCATTTTTCACGTAAACGAACAATTTAATTCTAAATCTGTTACCCGGTTTTCGATCGAAAGCTCTAAACCTTCGGTAAATATTACCCTGTCTGCTGAAGACAAGAAAAAACTATTAGCGCAATTAAAACCGGGCGTACAGGTAATTCCGGAATTGGCGCCTTACAAAAACTCTTTGGTAATTATTGCCGATAAAAATGACCGGATTGGTTACCGGGCCGGCGCTAAGTTTACCGGTCAGTCCTGGGATCGCGAAGAATTATTTTTAGTAGAAGAACACGGCCGTATTTTGGGCGATATTGCCTGGGTATTTAAAGACTATACCAAACTAATAGCTTACCCGGCCGATGAAACCTATTTAACCATTGAGGGCGGCACCTTCTTTATGTCGGGCGATAGTCCGGGCCGGAATTACGATGGTTATCGCAACAATGGCTTTAACATTAGCCGCAGCCGCACCATTATTCGCAACCAGTGGGTAGGCTTAGAACCCGGCAAAGCCGATGTAGCCATGGACCCGCGGCGGGGATTTTATGCTTTCACGAACGTTTACGACATTACCTTAGAAAACGTCCGGCTGATTCCGTGGGAGCAAGACCGGCAAGATAATACAAAAGATGTACCCGCCGGCACTTACGGCATAAGTGCCGCCCGGATTTTAAACGGTACTTTCCGGAATGTAACCGCCGAGGGCGGCCCCATTCATTGGGGCGTATTTGGTACCAACCTGAATAAAAATTTCCGGATAGAAAACTGCCGCCTGAACCGGGTAGATGTGCATTTCCATTGCTGGAACCTGCACATAAAAGATTCAAATATTGGCTACCGCGGCATTTCGGTTACAGGCGGCGGCGATTTAAAGATAGAAAACACTACTTGTGCCAGCCGCAGCTTTATTAATTTCCGGCGCGATTTTGGGGCCAAGTGGGACGGCAATATTTACATCCGCAACTGCCGCTTTATTCCGCCGGTACCCACCGATGTTACCTTCCTTGATTTCAATCCCATGAATTTCGACCACAAATATCCGGTTGGTTTTGGGCGTATAATTAAAGTAGAAGATGTTACCGTAGATTATAGTTTGTTTCCGGATGCAGTAGGGGCGTGTTGGTTAATGAAAGTGCCGCCTTTCTCTAAAACCAAAACCGGTGAACGCTTATTTTTTCCGCACACGGTATCCTTTAAAAATATATCAGTTACGGGTCGGGCTTTGGGCGTACGGCTGCTCGAAATTTATAACCCGGAAACCTATAATATAGGCAAAGCCGGCCAGTACAACCAGAGCCAGGTAGAGGCTAACGCCAAGCTTACCTTCGAGAATATTCACCTCGAGAGTTTAGAAAAAGTAACAGTAAACACCAAAAAGCCGGCCCATTTTCGCATTAGCCAGGCGGGTAACGGTAAGTACGAAGATGCCCAAGCCCTTTACCCCGAAATCAGGTTTGTAGATTGTAATAACCTGGTAGCCGATTTAGGTGGCAGCATAGCCGATTTAATTTTGGAACGTTGCCAGATTTCGGCGTTGCACGGCAACGAAAAAGGCAAAATGCCCGGCAGCATGTCTTTTCAGAACTGTTCGTTTCAGCCCAGGGCAAAACTTAATACAACTAATTTTTATTCGCTGCATACCGAGCTGGGAACATCCTTTACCAATTGTACCATTTATGCCCCCGTAATTGACGGTAATGCTAAACCCGAATTGGTAAACGAATACAACTTTGTGCAAATAAATAAAGCGGTTAGATTTAATCATTTAAACACTAAATTAGGTAACGAAATTATTCAGTATTACAAAAATAAAGGTCAATCATTTGCGCCTAAATTTATTTCCTGGTTAAAAAACCACCACGAATTAGAAAGTGAGATTGTTTAAAATATAAGGGATATTGGCTGGTTAAAAGTTATTGGATCGTAATTTGATATATAAATCAAAGTCAGAATCAAATAAGTCTGATTGATTATTTAATTATTTGTTTTATAGAAGTTTAAGAATAATTAGAAAATTTTTTTAATCAAAATAAAATAAATATGCCAGCTGATTTTAAATGAAATGGACGTTAATTAGATTATATTTATTAAATTTAAATACAGTTTTAATCTGCTTTATAGATTTTAACAGTAAAAGTTTAATATAGTGCTAAAGCTTTAAACTCCAGATAAGTTTATTAACACCTTATAGTTGCTAATGATAGAATTCTAAGCTAAAGAAAATGTATTCAAACTAACTAAATTATGCTACTCATATTAATTGCACTTACTAATAGCTAATTTAAACTAGTAAAAAGAATTTCAGCAATTTGAAAGTATCGCCCGGATAAAAAATATATAAACAAAAACTAAATTTTAATACCAACTAAAAACATGTTCGAGGATTATACCAGAAGAAAATTTATTAAAACAGCGGCCGTAGCTGGCATTGGTTTAGGCTTACAGTTAAGCACCGGTCCGGCATTTGGTAAAGAAAAAACAAAAGGCAAGCGGGTAGGCATTATTGGTTTAGATACCTCGCACAGCATTGCTTTTACGAAAGAGTTA